>JAEUJG010000146.1 GCA_016794765.1 Spirochaetaceae bacterium
CGGCGCCGACCAGGGCGGGCAGGCTCGTGTCGGTCGCGATGAGGAAGGCGCCCTTGTCCCGCGCCTCGCGCAGGGCCGGCAGGCCCGCTTCCAGGGAGGGGCCCGCGGCCGTGACCGCCGCCTTCCGGATCGGCGGCAGGGCGGCCGCGGGGCGCTCGGCGATGAAGAGGTTCCGCACGGCGTTCCGGAACCAGAGCTTGCCGAAAAATGCCTGCACGCTGTAATCGTCCGAGATCCGCGACAGCACGGCTCGGATGGAGGCCGCCGCCCCGGCGAAGCGCTCGGGGTCCAGGTCGACGCGCCCGCGCAAGGGGACCGTGCGGATGTCGCCGGCAAGGGGCGGCAAATAGGAGGAGAGCAGCGCCGCCTCGAGCTCGCCCGGCTCTGGGTCGAGGACCAGGGAAACCCGGCCGTCGACGAAGAGCTCCGAGAGGTCCAGTTCCTCGAGGAGAGCCCTGAGGAGCGAGGCTCGGTATTCGACGACCAAGACTCCCGTCGTGGCGCTGGAGGCCAGGAAGGGGCCAAGGCCGTAGCCGCCGCCCAGGCCGAGGGCCACGACAAAGCCGCCGGGCGCCTGGACGGCGGCCAGCCGCTCGCCTTCGCGGCGGGGATCCATGAGGGAATGGAAGGCCGCCTCGCGCTCCGCCAAGGCATAGACGGGCACCGGCGCGCCTGAACGCGCCGGCTGGATGCGGAGGCGCGGGTCCGGCTCCGTGCCGTCGAGCCGCGCGGCCAGGCCGGGATTGCGCGTCGAGAGCGCCAGGAGATTCCTGCGATAGACAAGGTCGCTCACCGGAGAAGCCTCCCTTCAAGCGATTCGAGCTGGCCGAGCAACGAGGCTTCGAGCGCCGAGGCCGCGGGGCGGGGATCGCCGCCAAGTATGACCGCGCGCCGAGCCGCGGCCCAGTCGGGCAGGTCCAAGGTTCGACAGAGCTCCCGCGCGCGCGGATCCTCGGGTAGGGCGCCGCCTGACAAGGCCTCGGCGGCCCGCCTCGCCGCCAGGCGCGAGGCCGCGAACAGCCGGCTTAAGGCGGCTTCCCGCGCGGAAAGGGGCGGCGCGCCGCGGACCCGCCACGCCGGGGGCGGTAGGGCCGGCCCGTCAAGAATCGCGCCGAGCAGCCCCGCATCGGCGGTTTCGAGGCCGCCGACCGCCATGGGCGAGGGACGGAGCCTGTAGAGCCCGCCGCCGCGCCGCGCCGAAAGCGCCTCGGCGCCCAAGGAAGCGGCGTAGGTGGCCAGGCTTCGTGAGCTTCGCCACGGACCGCCGGCGAGCGGATTGGGCGCCTCCGCCCTGCCTCGCGCATAGGCGCGGACCTCCCCCGGGGCGAGTCGCGAGGCCGCGCCATCCAGGAAACGGTCGAATCCGTGCGGGCCGGCGTGGCCCCGCACGTCGAGCGCGGCGAAATCAAAGCCGGCGCAGAGAATGGGCGAACCGTCGGAGAGGAGGCAGGCGAGGGAAAGGGCCGTGCCCGACACCGTGCCGTGGCTGGGTACCTGAAGGCCGCCGCCCAGCGCGGCCGCGAGCTCCCGTTCGGGAAAGCCGTCCTGCTCGAGGAGGAGGAGGGAGGCGCCGCCGGATAAACAAGCCGAGGGCAGTGCCGAGAGGGGCGAGGCGATGGGCGCCGCGGCCTTGCCGTCTCCCTCGCGGACGGCCGCCTCCTCGTAGCCCGATGCCGCGGCGGCCATGGGGTAGAGATGGGCCCTGCTCCAGAAGCCGCCGTCCGTGGCCACGACCAGATCCGCCTCAAACCCCCTCGCCCGGACGGCCGCGAAGGCGGAGGAGACAACGACGAGGCGGAAGCGGCCCCGGTAAGGCTCCAGGTCCTCAAGCGCCTCTTCAAGGCTCGGTCCCGCCGCCGCCAGGACGATCGGCCCCCCAAGGCGGCCGGGTTCCGCAAGGCTTTCCGTAAGCAGGAAGGATCGACAGGCGTTGGCGAACCAGGAAGCGCCGAAGACCTTGAGGGTGGCGGCCGAGGAGACGACCTTGTCCACGGCCGCGCGGAGGGCCCGGGCCGTTCGTTCGGCTTCCTCCGGATAGGCGCGCACCGCGGGGGGCCATTCCAGGCAACACAGGCCCGAAGCCAGGTCTTCGTCGAGGCGGGCGCCTAAAAAGGACGCCAGGTCCCCCTCGTCGGGAAAGTGCTCGGCGAAGCGGGTATCGCCCGGCAGGGGACCCGGCGCGAGGCCGAGTTCCGCCCGCGGTCCGCGGACCCTGAAGGCGGGATCGAATTGCAGGGAAAGGATCGTGGAACCCTTAAGCCTCGAGCGCAGGGCGGGGCTCAGGTAGTCCAGACAGGCGCCGGACAGGATCACGAGCGGCGGCTTTTTTTCGCCGAGGGCCGTATCGAGGAATCGCTCGGCCTCGGCGGCGGGATCATAGGCCGAATGAAGCCTCAAGGAGCCGCGGCTCGCGCTCCAGGCCCCGCTTTTCGAGCGGTCGAAGACCGGCTCCATGGCCCTAGTCGGCGAGGAAGCGCTCAAGGAGGCCGCGTGCGCCTTCGTATGCCAAGTCCAGGCCGAGGGCCTTGCCCTCGGGGGGCTCCGCCGTGCCGAAGAAGGGCAGGGCGCGGCGCAGGGACTTGCCGAACTGGACGAGCGCGAGTTCGGGATCAAGCGGCTTCGGGGAGTAGAGGAAGATGATAAAGCGTTCGTCGGGAAGGACCAAGGCTTCTCCCCGCGGCCCCAGCATCCCGAGGGAAGCGCCTCGGACGGCGGCCTCAACTGCGGCTCGCCGCAGGCCGGGCACGAGGAACTCGAAGTAGTCGATGTAGGGAGCAAGGTCGAAGACGGCGACCACCGCATGGCCCTCTCCGCGGCCGAGTTCGGCCGAGCGCCTGACCGCCGACTCGAGATTGCCCCGCTCCGGCAGCGGGGCTGCGCGCAGGGCCCTCGCCGCGAAGAGCTCGGCGACCGCTCCGACAAGTTCGGGTGAGGATCCGTCGAGCCGCGAGTCGGCGTAGAGCCAGAGCGCCTTGGGTTCGCCTTCCAGGTCGAGGGAGACCGAAGCGCGGAGGGCGATGGAAAGATCGGTTTCCACCAGGCTTTCAAGAATATCCCGGGTCTTGAGGCCGCAAAGGTCGCCGTCGAGGGAGGCGGCCACCGTGTCGACGCTCGGCTCGTCTATGCGCTCGGCGCGGAAGGAAAAGCCATAGGAGGCGGCGACGCGGATGCCGCTGTCCTCGGAAAGAAGGAGGGCCAGGGCTCCCAAGGGCAGGGCCTCTGCGATGCGGGCGTAGGCGGCGATGAGATCATCGGCTCCTTCGGGGAGCCGCGCCACTTCTTCGGTCAAGCCGGCGATTTCCTCCGCCGTGAAGGGGAAGGCCGTGGGATCATAGGGCGTGGGCTCGAGGCTTTCCTGGTCCTCCCCGGCGGATCTCGTCGGCATGGGCGGCGGTGGAAGCTCTTCGTCCTCGACGGCGGTTTCGATCTCGGCGTCGAAATCGAGGGTGTCCGGCATGCCCGCCTCGACGGGGACCTCGGCGAAACCCATATCGGCGCCGATGCCTTGGAGTTCGCTTTCCTCGATGTCGGCCACGGCCAAATCCGCCCTAAGGTCCAAGGAGGGAGGAACGGCTTCGGTGGCGGCGGAAAAAGCCGGCTTGGCCGCTTCCGGCGAAGTCTCGGGCGCCGCCGCGCGGGCAGGCTTGGCCGCGTGAGATGCCTTCGCCGCCGGC
>JAEUJG010000171.1 GCA_016794765.1 Spirochaetaceae bacterium
ACATCTGCACGAGGCTCGGTATCAGCGCGATGAGCGCCAGGTAGAGCGAACCGGGCAGGATGATCCTGTTCAATATCCTGGTGAGGTGCTCCTCCATCTTCTCGCTCCTGATCCCGGGGATCGAACCGCCGTTCTCGCGGATATTCTTGGAAATCTCCTGCGGGTTCAGCGTGACCTGGGTGTAGAAGTAGGCGAAGAAGACGATGAGAAGCACGTAAAACAGGTTGTACCAGAAGCCCGAGGGCGACAGCCAGTAGGCGAAGTCGCGGAGCCACTTCGCGTTGACGCCGAAGCTCTGGGCGATCTGGAGCGGGAAGGTGAGGAGGCTCGAGGCGAAGATGACGGGAATGACGCCCGAGGGGTTGATCTTGAAGGGGATGTAGGTGTTCTGGGCACCGTACATCTTCCTGCCGACCACCCGCTTCGCGTAGTTCACCGGGATCTTGCGCTGGCCCTGCTGCTCGAAGATGACCAGCGCGACCACCGCCACGAACATGAGGAGGACCACGATGGCGTAGATCGGGTTGATCTCGCTTCGGCTGATCTTCATCGCCAGCTCGTAGAAGGCGTTCGGGAGGCGGGCCACGATGCCGGCGAAGATCAGCAGGGACACGCCGTTGCCGATGCCGCGCTTCGTGATCTGCTCGCCGATCCAGATGAGGAACATCGAGCCCGTGGTCACCGTGAGGATGGCCACGATCGTGTAGGGGAGCCTCGCCATCGCGATGGCGTTGGGGATCCGGTCGGCCCAGATCGTGACCGAGTAGGCCTGGATCACGCAGACGAAGACGGCTCCGATGCGGGTCCATCGCTGGATCTTCTTGCGCCCGCCCTCCTCCTCGGCGATCTTCTTCATTTTCGGGAAGACGATCAGGAGGAGCTGCATGATGATCTGCGTGCTGATGTAGGGCATGACGCCGAGCATGAAGAGAGAGAAGTTCTTGAAGGCGCCGCCCGCGAAGAAGTCGATGTAGTCCGTGACGCCGCCCGCGGCGCCGGCCTGCCCCTCGAAATAGATCCGAAGGGCGTTGGCGTTGATGCCGGGGATGGGAAGGTAGGCTCCGAGCCGGAATACCGCGAGCCAGAAGAGCGTAAATAGGATCCGGTCCCGGAGCTCCTTGATGCGGAAGATGTCGGTTAACGCGTTGCCTGCCATGCTGCCCTGCCTCTTGTTGGCGCCGGTTAGGCGCCGGCCTTGTTCGCGAGGCGGACTTCGACCTTGCCGCCGGCCTTCTGGATCTTCTCCAGGGCCTGGGCGGAGATCTTGTCAACCGAGACGTTGAGCGCCTTGGAAAGCTCCCCGTCGCCGAGGATCTTCACGAGGCCGTCGGCCTTCTTG
The DNA here is from genome assembly GCA_016794765.1 of Spirochaetaceae bacterium. Classification (GTDB taxonomy): domain Bacteria; phylum Spirochaetota; class Spirochaetia; order Treponematales; family Rectinemataceae; genus JAEUJG01. The sequence goes on from JAEUJG010000171.1 coordinate 1,340, forward strand.
ACGAGGCCCTTGGCCCGGAGGGAAACGCCGTCGACGGTCTCGCCGGCCTCGAACTTGGTCTCGAGGTCGCGGAGGTTCACCACCTGCCATTCCTTGCGGAAGATGTTGGTGAACCCGCGGTGCGGGATGCGGCGGTAGAGGGGCATCTGGCCGCCCTCGAAGCCCGGGTAGGTCTTGCCGCCGGAGCGGGACTGCTGGCCCTTGTTGCCGCGGCCGGCGGTCGTGCCGAGGCCGGAGCCCTGGCCGCGGCCGACGATGCGCTTGCGGTGCTTGGAGCCTTCGGGTGCGTGCAGGTTGAAGTCGGACATCACTCCACCTCCTTCACTTCGACGAGGTGAGAGACGGTCCGGACCATGCCGAGAACGGCGGGGCTCGCCTCTTTGACGGTCTTGGAGCTGATCTTCCGGAGGCCGAGGGAGCGCACGGTGGCGCGCATCTGCGGCTTCTGGTGGATCGTGCTCTTGACGAGGGTGATTTCAATTTTCTTGGCCATGGCTTAACCCCACAGATCCTTCATCGCCTTGCCGCGATTCTTGGCGACGGTCTTCGCGTCCATCATGTTGTCGATGCCGTCGAAGACGGCGCGGACGATGTTGATGGAACCGCGGGAACCGACGCACTTGGAGAGGACGTCGGTGACGCCGCCGGCCTCCATGATGGCGCGGACGGGACCGCCGGCGATGATGCCGGAGCCCGGGCAGGCGGGCTTCATCATGACCTTGGTCGCCTTGAACTCGCCGACCACGTCATGGGGAATGGTTCCGTTCTTCACGGGCAGGCGAACCATGTTCCGCTTCGCCCGCTCGATGCTCTTCCTGATCGCCTCGGAGACGTCCTTCGCCTTGCCGATGCCGTAGCCCACGTTGCCGGCGCGGTCGCCGACGACGGTGAGGGCCGAGAAGGAGAAGCGCCGGCCGCCCTTGACGACCTTGGCCGTCCGGTTCAGCTTGACGAGCTTCTCCATGTAGTTGTCGCGGGACCCGGAATCGTCCCTTCTGTTCCTGTTTTCCACGCGGTCCCCCTAGAACTGGATCCCGGCTTTGCGGGCGCCGTCAGCAATGGCCTTCACGAGCCCGTGGTACTTGTAGCCGTTGCGGTCGAAGACCACGACGTCCACGTTCTTCGCCTTGAGGCGCTTCCCGATCTCCTCGCCGAGCTTGCCGGCGCCCTCGACGTTCCTCTTGAGGCCCTTGAGGGACTCTTCGAGGGTGCTCGCCGACGCGAGGGTGTTGCCCGCGGCGTCGTCGATGACCTGGACGTAGAGGTACCGGTTGGACTTGAAGACGGTCATCCGCGGCTTCTCGGGGGTTCCCTCGATGTTCTTGCGGACGTGGGTCCTGCGCTGCTCGCGCTTCCTCAGCTTATCGCTTAATTCCTTAACGCTCATGTTTTAAGGCCTCACTTCACGCCGGTCTTGCCGACCTTCTTGCGGATCTTCTCGTCCTCGTACCTTATGCCCTTGCCCTTGTAGGGCTCGGGAAGGCGGAGACTCCTGACCTCGCTCGCGAACTTGCCGACGAGCCAGCGGTCGGTGCCGGAGACGACGACCTTCTGGTTGTTCGCCTCGATCGCGACCGTGAGGCCTTCGGGAACGGCCACCGCGAAGTCGGTGGAGTACCCGAGGCTCATTATGAGGAGCTTGCCCTGCAACTCGGCACGGTAGCCGACGCCGTTGATCACGAGGGTCTTCTTGAAGCCCTCGGAGACGCCGACCACCATGTTGGAGACGAGCTTGCGATAGAGGCCGTGGAAGGCCTTCGCCTGCTTGGAGTCGCTCTTGCGGGCGACGGTGACGACGTTGTCCTTGACGACGATCTCGACTAGAGGATCATAGCTCTGGGAGAGCTTTCCCTTGGGCCCTTCGACCGCGACCAGGGTCGGGGTGACGTTCACCTTGACGCCCTGGGGCAGAAGGACCGGCCGTATTCCGATTCTCGACATAGCGGTTCCCCTCGATTACCAGACGGTGCAGATGAGCTCGCCGCCCACCTTCTTTTCAGCGGCCTTCCTGCCGGTGGTCACGCCCTCAGAGGTCGAGATTATCACCGTACCGTAGCCGTTGAACACCCGCGGGAGGTTCTTGTATCCCGCGTACACGCGGCGACCGGGCCTGGAGACCTTTTCGAGGCCATGGAGGATCGGGTCGTTCGCGTCGTCGTACTTCAGGAAGATGCGGATCACGTTGGAGCTCTCCGCCTGGATCTTCTTGAAGTTCTTGATGAATCCCTCGGTCTTGAGGATCTTCACGATCTCGAGCTTGAGCTTGGAGGTCGGAATGTCGACCTTCTCGTGCCGCGCGGAGCTCGCGTTGCGGATCTTGGTCAGCATGTCCGCGATGGGGTCAGAAATGCTCATCGCTACCTCCTACCAGCTCGACTTCGTCACGCCGGGGATAAGTCCGTCGGAAGCGTACTTCCGGAAACAAATCCTGCACATGTCGAACTTGCCCATGTAGCCCCGGGCCCTGCCGCAGACCTTGCAGCGGCGGACGAGCCTGGTCATGTACTTCGGCTTCTTCTGGGCTTTCAATATCATCGCCTTGCGCGCCATTAGATACCTTCCTTACTTCCTGAAGGGCATGCCCATCTTGGCAAGGAGGCTTTTGGCTTCCTTGTCAGTCCTCGCGGTCGTGACGATCGCGATGTTGAGCCCCATGACCTTCTCGATCTTGTCGAAGTCGATCTCCGGGAAGATGATCTGCTCGGTGAGACCGAGCGAGTAGTTCCCGTGCCCGTCGAAAGCGTTCGCGTTCACCCCGCGGAAGTCCTTGACGCGCGGGAGGGCGACGTTGAGGAGCCTGTCGAGGAATTCCCACATGTAGGAACCGCGGAGGGTGACCTTCGCGCCGATCTCCTGACCCTGGCGGATCTTGAAGGTGGCGATGGACTTCCTGGACTTCGTCTTCACGGCGTGCTGGCCGGTGATGATGGCGAGGTCGTTGACGGCGGCGTCGAGGATCTTCTTGTTCTCCTTCGCCTCGCCCACGCCCATGGACACGATCACCTTGACGATGCGGGGGACCTGCATCGAGGAGGTGTAGCCGAACTCGGTCTTGAGCTCCGGCGCGATCTTCTCGTTGTAGATCTTCTTGAGCCGGGGAACGTAAATCTTCGTCTCGGCCATCTTAGAGCGCCTCCCCGCACTTGCGGCAGACCCGCTTCTTCGTCTCGCCCTCGATCTTGTAACCGATGCGGGTCGGTCCGCACTTCTTGCAGACGATCATGACGTTGGAGATCTGGAGGGCGGCCTCGATCTCGACGATGCCTCCGCGATCGGTCTGCTTGCGCTTCTTCATGGCCTTCTTGACCATGTTGACGCCGGCGACGATCACGCGGCCCTTCTCGCGGTCGAGCTTGACGACCTTGCCCTGCTTTCCCTTGTCCTTGCCGGCGATGACCTGCACGAGGTCTTCTTTCCGGAGCTTATACTTGGTTTCCACCATTCCCTATCTCCTCAGAGGACCTCGGGCGCGAGGGAGACGATCTTCATGTAGTCCTTCTCCCTGAGCTCGCGGGCGACGGGCCCGAAAATGCGCTTGCCCTTCGGGTTCTTGTTGGCGTCGATGATGACGCACGCGTTGTCGTCGAAGCGGATGTAGGTCCCGTCGGGGCGGCGGTACTCCTTGTGGGTCCGGACGATGACGGCCTTCTCCACGGTACCCTTCTTGATCGCCGAGTTCGGGATCGTCTCCTTGACGGCGACGACGATGATGTCGCCGACGCCGGCGTAGCGCCTGCGCGTTCCACCGAGCACCTTGATGCACTGGACGATCTTGGCTCCCGAGTTGTCGGCGACGGTGAGCTTGCTTTCTACCTGGATCATTGCTCTTTCCCCGTGCCTTACTTGGCTCTCTCGAGGATTTCCGCGAGCCGCCAGCACTTGTCCTTGCTGATCGGGCGGGCCTCGACCACGCGGACGGTGTCGCCGACGTGGGCCTCGTTGTTCTCGTCGTGAGCCTTGATCTTCTTGGACCTGGTCACGTACTTCTTATACAGCGGATGCAGCTTCCTCATCGTGATCTCGACGACGATGGTCTTCTCCATCTTGTCGCTGACGACGATCCCGGTGAGGGTAGCCTTGTTGGATTTCTGGACGTTCGTATCCACCTTCTACTCCTCGGTCGTTCAGCGCGCCGCGCCGGCGTTCTGCTGGCGAAGAAGCGTCTCGACCCGCGCGATCTGCCGGCGGATGGTCCGCTTCATGAGCGGGTTCTCGAGGTGCCCGACCACCGCCTGGAAGCGGAGGTCGAAGTACTTCTTCTTGAGTTCCTGGCGCTTGAGGAGGAGCTCCTCGGTCTTGAGCTCCTTGAACGAGTTCTTCATGACCTTTACTCCGTTTCCGCGCGCAGCGTGAACTTGGTCTTGACGGGAAGCTTGGAGCCGGCGAGGCGCATGGCCTCCTCGGCGACCTTCGCCTCGACGCCGGACAGCTCGAAGAGCACGGTGCCGGGCCTTACGACCGCGACCCAGTACTCGGGAGCGCCCTTGCCCTTGCCCATGCGGGTTTCCGCGGGCTTCTTGGAATAGGGCTTGTCCGGGAAAACCCGGATCCAGAGCTTGCCGCCGCGCTTGATGTAGCGGTTGAGGGCGACGCGCGCCGCCTCGATCTGGCGGTTGGTGAGCCACTCGGGCTCCATGCAGACGAGGCCGTACTCGCCGAAGGCGATCGTGTTGCCCCGGGTGGCGACGCCGTGGATGCGGCCGCGCTGCACCTTCCGGTACTTGACTCTCTTGGGACTCAGCATAACCTAGCTCCTCGCCCTGCCCTCGTCGGCGCGCGCGGGGCGCTCGCCGCGGGGCGCGCGCTCGCGGCGGTCGTCGCGGCGATCGTCGGTGCGGCGCTCGTCGAACTCGCGGCGCTGCTTGCGCACGAGCTGTCCGGCGTCCTCGTTCTTGTCCGAGCGGTACACCATGCCCTGGTAGATCCAGACCTTCACGCCGATCTTGCCGAAGGTCGTCTGGGCCTCGAAGAAGCCGTAGTCGATGTCGGCGCGGAGGGTGTGCAGGGGAACCCGGCCTTCGCGGTGCTCCTCGGTGCGGGACATGTCCGCGCCGCCGAGGCGGCCGGAGACGCGGACCTTGCAACCCTGGGCCCCGCCCTTCATGGCGTTCGAGACGGCCATCTTGATGGCCTTGCGGAAGGAACCGCGGTTCTCGAGCTGCCGGGCGATGCTCTGGGCGACGACCTGCGCGTTGGTGTCCGTCTTCTTGATTTCCTTGATCTTGATCTGCACCTTCTTGCTCGCCATCTTCTGGAGCTGAAGGCCGATCTGCTCGATGTTGGCTCCCTTGACGCCGATGAGGACGCCGGGGCGAGCCGTGTGGATCACGACGGTGATCCGCTGGGGATGCCGGACGATCTCAACCTCGGAGATGTCGGAGCCCTTCGTCTCGGGGAGCTCGAGGATCCGCTTCCGGATCGCGAGGTCCTCGTGGAGGGTCTTCGCGTAGTCGCGCGGGTCGACGTACCAGCGGGACTTCCAATCCTTGTTGATGCCGATCCGGAGTCCGATAGGACTTACTTTATTGCCCACGTTTACGCCTCCGACTTTCCGATCTCATCGATCACGCAGCTGATGTGGCACATGCGCTTGATGAGCATGTCGGCCCGACCCCGGGCACGGAACCACACGCGCCGCATGCGCGGACCCTCGTCGATCCGGATCTCCCTGACGTAGAGCATGCTCTCGTCGAGCTTCCGGTTCCGGTCGAGCGCGTTCGCGGCGGCGGAATCCACCACCTTCTTGATGAGCTTCGCGCCCTTGTTGGGGGTGTTCTCGAGAATGGCGACGGCCTCGGCGTAGGGCCTCGTCCGGATAAGGTCGGCGACGGGCCGAACCTTGCTCGGGGAGGCGATGAGCCACTTGGCGGTCGCGCGGTAACCAGTCTTGTTCGCTGCCATGGTCTCTGGCCTCACTTCTTCTCGGCCTTCTTGTCGCTGCCGGCATGGCCGCGGAAGACGCGGGTCGGGGCGAACTCGCCGAGTTTGTGGCCGACGAGGTTTTCGGTCACGTAGACCGGCACCCACGTCTTGCCGGTATACACGGAGACGGTCATGCCGACCATCTCGGGGAAAATCGTCGAGGTGCGGGAGTAGGTTTTCACCATCTTCTTGTCCCCCGCCTTGCTCATTTCCTGGACTTTCTTGTACAGGCTCTTCTCGATGAAGGGCCCTTTCTTAACGGACCTGGACACTTCGGGCTCCTCCCTTACTTCCGGCGCTTCACGATGAAGCGGCTCGACGGCTTGTGCGCATCGCGCGTCTTGTAACCCTTGGCAGGCTGGCCCCAGGGCGACACGGGCTGCTTGTAGCCCTTGCCGCGACCCTCGCCGCCTCCGTGCGGGTGATCGACCGGGTTCATGACCGTACCGCGGACCGTCGGCCTGATGCCGAGCCAGCGGGTGCGTCCGGCCTTGCCGAGCCGCTCGTTCATGTGCTCCTCGTTGCCGACGGCGCCGATGGTCGCGGAACACTTCTTGAAGACCATGCGGAGCTCGCCGGAGGGCAGCTTGAGGACGACGTAGTCGCCCTCCTTGGCCACGATGAGGGCGCTGGCGCCCGCGGAGCGGGCCAGCTGGCCGCCCTTGCCGAGGGTGAGCTCGACGTTGTGGACCGTGATGCCGACCGGGATCGCCTCGAGGGGGAGAGAGTTGCCCGACTCGATGGAGGCGCCGGCGCCGGCGAGGATCTTCTGGCCGACGACGAGGCCCTTCGGGCAGATGATGTAGCGCTTCTCGCCGTCCGCGTAGTGGACGAGGGCGATGTTGGAGCTGCGGTTCGGGTCGTACTCGATCGCCTTGACGGTGCCGGGAACGCCCACCTTGTCGCGCTTGAAGTCGATCTCGCGGTAGCGGCGCTTGTGGCCGCCGCCCTTGTGCCGCATGGAGATGCGCCCGTTGGAGGCGCGTCCGCCGGTGCTCGACTTGCCCTTCGTAAGGGACTTCTCGGGCTTGCTCTCGTTGGCGGTGATCTCGGTGTTGATCACCTGCACGCGGTGCCTGAGGCCCGGCGTGATAGGCCTAAAAGTCTTGATACCCATAATTTCCCCTTACGCTCACGCGCCCTCGAAAATCTTGATCGTCTCGCCGGGCGCGAGGCGGACGATGGCCTTCTTCCAGGTGGAAGTCCTGCCGGGGCGGCCGCGGAGGCGCTTCGGCTTGGACTTCACGTTGATCATGTTGCAAGACACGGGGTGAACCTGGAACATGCGGCGCACGGCCTCCATGACCTGGATCTTGTCCGCCCGGGCGTCGACCCGGAAGACGAACTGGCCGCTCTCGCGGAGCACGTTGCTCTTCTCGGTGAGCACGGGCTCGATTAGGATCGAATCGTATTCCATCGTACCGGCTCCTTACTTGTCCGCGTAGAACTCGTTCAAGCCCTTCGCGGCGGACTCGAGGACGATGACCTTCCGTCCGTAGAAGAGGTCGTGGGCCCGAAGGCGGTTGAACGCGAGGAAGTGGAGCCAGGGCAGGTTCCTGCCGGCGCGCTTCACCGCGGCGTCGTCGCCCGCGAGGATGACGACGGTGCGCTCGGGGCTGTCGTTCGAGGCCAGGGCCTCGAGCTTCTTCACGAGGTCGCGGGTCTTGCCCGTCTCGACCGTGAAGTCCTCGACGATCTGCATGGTGCCGTTCTGGGCCTTGAGGCTCAGGATGGACTTCATCGCGAGGCGCTTGACCTTCTTCGGGAGCACGTAGGAGTAGTCCCTGGGACGGGGTCCGAACACGATGCCGCCGCCGACGTAGATGGGAGACTTGACGTCACCCTGGCGGGCGCGGCCGGTTCCCTTCTGGGAATAGGGCCTGCGGTTCGAGCCGTGCACCTCGGCGCGCGTCTTCGTGCAGGCGGTGCCTACGCGGAGATTGGCGAGCTCGTTGTGGATCGCGTAATAAATGACGTCCTCGTTGATGGGCAGGCCGAAGACCGAGTCCGAAAGCTCGATGCTCCGGAGCTCCTTGCCCTGCAAGGAAACGACTTTCCTTTCCATGGGGTCCTCCGCCTTACTTCGTCTTCTTGACGGCGCCGCGGACGAGTACGGTGCAGTCGCGCGGGCCGGGGACGGCGCCGCGGACGAGAATGCAAGCGTTCTC
>JAEUJG010000206.1 GCA_016794765.1 Spirochaetaceae bacterium
CGGCGCCCTCGACCACCTTGAGAACCTGGCCCTCCAAAATGGTCCGCGCGCTGATCTTCATGCTTCCTCCCGTATGGAATGTCCGCTATTATTGAATATAGCGAATCGCGGCCGCCGGGGCGAATCGGCGGCCGTCGAGCCGCGGTTGCCCGGGGGACGCGGCAAGGAGCGGACATGGAATACAGAAGGCTCGGAAACGCGGGGATCAAGGTCTCCGCCCTCTCCCTCGGTTCCTGGGTGACCTACGGGAAGCAGGTCGACATCGACGCGGCCGCCGCGAGCCTGAAGACGGCCTACGACGCGGGCGTCAACTTCTTCGACAACGCCGAGGCCTACGCCGGGGGCGAGTCGGAGCGAATAATGGGCGCGGCCCTGAGGAAGCTCGGCCTCCGCCGCGGCTCCTACCTCGTCTCGACGAAGATCTACTGGGGCCTCCACGAGGGGCCGAACGAGAAGAACACCCTGAACCGCAAGCGCCTCCTCGAGGCCATCGACGGCTCGCTCGAGCGCTTCGGCCTCGACCACGTGGACCTCCTCTACTGCCACCGCGCGGACAAGGACACGCCGGTCGAGGAAACCGTCTACGCGATGAGCGACATCATCGCCTCCGGCAAGGCCCTCTACTGGGGCACGAGCGAGTGGAGCGCCGAGGAGATCCGCGAGGCCTGGGAGATCGCCGACCGGAGGAACCTCCGGAAGCCGCAGATGGAGCAGCCCCAGTACAACCTCTTCGTCCGCGAGCGGGTCGAGGGCGAGTACGCCCGCCTCTACGGGGGCGTCGGCCTCGGGCTCACCACCTTCAGTCCCCTGGCCTCCGGCGTCCTCACGGGCAAGTACGACGCGGGCCTGCCCGCCGACTCGCGACTGGCCCTGCCCGGCTACGAATGGCTCAAGGAAGCCGCCATCAGTCCCGCCCGCATCGCCGCCACCAGGGCCCTCGAGCCGATCGCGCGCGAACTCGGCGCGACCCGCGCCCAGCTCGGCATCGCCTGGTGCGCCAAGAACCCGCGCGTCAGCAGCGTCATCACGGGCGCGAGCCGGCCCGCGCAGGTCGCGGAGAACATGAAGGCGATGGAACTCGTCGCCAAGCTCGACGAGGGCCTCATGCGGCGCATCGAGGAGGCGACGCGGGGCGCCTCGGACCGGAAGGTCGCGGGCTAGCCCCGACTAGGCCGCTTTCCCGGCGGCCTTGGCCGGCCGCGCCGGCAGGTTGAGCGCCACCACCGCCGCCAGGATGAGGCCGCCGCCGACAAGCCGGGCGGGCCCGAGGCGCTCGCCGAGGAGGAGGGCCGAAAGGCCCACGGTGAGGACCGGCTCCAGGGTCGAAACGAGGGAGGCGTCGGCCGCGCCGATGCGCCGCATGGCGGCGAAGAGGGTCGTGATCGGGATGACCGTGGAGATGACGGAAAGCCCGAGGATGCCGCCGATCGCGGCCGGCGTGGCGGGAACGGCGGGGACCCGGCCGGCCCTGAAGGCCGCGCCCGCGGCGAGGATCCAATACACGAGGGCCGCGACGAGCATGATGACCGCCGTCGCGGAGATCGAGTCGACCTCCTTGAGGATGCCCTCTCCGGCGACGAGGTAGACGCCGTAGGCGAGCCCCACCAGGATGCCGAGAAGCAAACCGCCGAGGGGGTAGTCGCCGCGTTTCCAGAAGGTGGCGGCGCAGCCCGCGAGCGACAGCGCGAGCGCCGCGAGCTGGAGCTTCGTCGGCCGCTTCCGGAGGAAGAGGAAGGAAAAAAGGACGACGAAGGAGGGATAGGTGTAGAGGAGGAGGCTCGTGATGCCGGGATCGAGGATCCGGATCGTCGCGAAATAGAGCCCCGCCTGCGGCGCGAAGCCGAGGAGTCCGAGCAGAAGGACGGGCAGGACCGGCTTGGGGAGGCGCCGGCGCGTCAGGAGGACATAGAGCCACAACACGGCGGCGGCGACGGTGAAGCGCCAGGCCAGGGCCTCCGGCACGGAAAGCCCCTCGGCGTAGACGAGCTTGGCGAAGATGCCCAGGACCGAAAAGCCGGCTGCCGAGGCGAGGGCGAGCGCCACGCCCGCGCCGCGGGCGTCCCGCGGGATGGAGTTGGACGGCATCGCTTCAGGCGTGGCTGTCGAAGACGGTGGCGCCCAGGGAGAAGT
>JAEUJG010000214.1 GCA_016794765.1 Spirochaetaceae bacterium
TATTACATGGGACTTTCTTTCAGTTGGACGATCCGAGCGGGGTCGCCATCGCGAGGAGTTCGGGCGGGACCTGGTCGGCCATGACGACGCGGAGGCCGCCGTCCGGCGCGGTGGAGACGGCCTTGTCGAGCCTGGCGTTGAGGGTGGAGGGCTTCAGGTTCCACATGGCGCCCGTGAGCGGATCGACCACGAGCCAGCCGAGGAAGCCCCCGAGGAGGAGGTTGCCCGCGATATACCAGCCGCCTTCGAGGTCGCCGGAAAGCCAGATCTCTTTATTGGCGCGGCCGGGGGCTTCGAAGACGACGCGGTACTTGGCGGCCTGAAAGTAGCCGCCGCCCTTCTTCAAGGGGATGGTGATGGGCGTCGTACCATTGGCGATGAGCATGCCGTCTTCGTCGTAGACCGTGATCGCGGCGCCCGTGGGATCGCTCTGGAAGGCGATCTTTTGGTCCGAGCCGCGCATGATGGTCGCGCAGCCGATGGCCGGCAGGATTCCCACGAGGAGGGCCAGGAAGGGCAGGAAGCGGCGGAAGCGAAGTTTCATGAAGGCTCCTTTGGAAATGATTTCGCATTGAATTAAGCAATAACCGTGCCAATTGCATCTTCTCGCCCAATCCTCTTTTTCCGCCCGTCGGATCGGGGGCAAGCTCGCCCCGGAGCTCCCCGGCGGGCCCTAATACGCGTAACCTCGGTTCCGCCGTTACGTAACTAAAGTCACGGCGGGCCGCCGGAGCCCCTGGTTTGCGCGTGGCCGTTCGCCAAATCTCCCTCCACCTCAGGCTTCAAGGAACCTGTCAACAGTTGGCACGAGGGTTGCTTTAGCGAGGGTAGGAGAAAACCATGTACAAGTTCGCATGCTCTCTTTCCCTCATCGCGCTCGCGCTGTTCATCCCCGCCCGGACGGTGGCGGCGGAGGGCAACCGGTCCATGCTGTTTCAGGTGGGCGGCGGCCTCTACTCGCCGTCCTATCCCACCGCCTTCGAGCAGGTCATGACCGAGGCAGAGGCCCAGCCCGGCGTGAATCGCGTCAAGCTCTCCCTCAACGCCGCTCTCGGCGTCGCGCTTTCGGAAAAGACCTTCCTCATGGGTCGGGTGGACGGCATGGGTGACCGACTCGCCGACGCCTACGACTACCTGCAGCTCAACCTGTACCTCTACTCGCTCGGGCTCAGGTACTATCCGAGGACGACGGGCTTCTACCTGGAGGGCGGGGCGGGCGCCACGAAAGGCGTGCTGCAAAGCTCGCTCTACGGCCAGACGACCTCGCCGAACGGCTTCGGTTTCGGCGCCGCGGCGGGCTACGATTTCAACGCGGCCCCGCGCGGCTTCGGCCTCACGCTCGAGGCCAAGTACGACAACTTCGAGTTCGAGGGCGAAAGCGCCGGCTGCCTCACGCTCGCGCTCAATCTCTGCTGGAAATAGGCCCGCCGCGCTCGGGCGGGGCGCGCCCTTGCCCGCGCCGCGATCAGGAGGTACCATGCTCGACATGAACAAAGCTCGTTCGCTCATCGCCTTCGTGGGCCTCCGCGACCCCTATCCCGAGGTCGAGGACGAGGCCGGCCCGATCCTGGCCCTCCTTCTCGACGCGGCCAAGGCGGGCAAGCCCTTCGAAGAGGCCTGGCTCCTCTGCACCGGCGGGACCTTCCTGGAGCGCGCGCGGGACCTGGAGCGGGAGGCGCGGGACGAGGGGCTCCTGACACGCTTCCTGCCCATGGATTTTCCCGTGCGGGACGTGATCGACTACGCGGAGATCTGGGGCCTCCTCGGGACGAGCCTGGCGGCGATCAAGGAGAGGGCCGGCCCCCTGGGCCGCGACTGGAGCTTCCTCCTTGATTCGGGGACGCCGCAGATGAAGACCTCTCTCTTCCTGGCGGCGCGTTCGGGGCTCTTTGAGGCCGCGCTGATCCAGGGCATCCCGCCGCGCTTCGCGGGCGGCGCCTACAAGGCGCGCGAGGTGCGGGTGGAGGGCATGCCAGAAATGCGGCTCCAGCCCCCCGTAGCCGCGCGGGAGGCCCGGCCGGAGCGGGTCGAGTCCCCGCCTCCGCCCTTTTGGGTGGAAGCTAAAACGCGGGATGCCGAGGCGCCGGTAGCCACTTCAGCGTCCTTCGAGGAGGTCCTGCGAAAGGCCGCCTCCGCGGCCCGCTACGAGGATCCCGTGCTCATCCTCGGCGAGACGGGCACCGGCAAGACGATGATCGCGCGGCGCATCCACGCCGCGAGCGCGCGGAAGAGCGCGCCCTTCGTGGAGGTGAACTGCTCCGCCATCGCGGAGAGCCTGGCGGAGAGCGAGCTCTTCGGCCATATACGCAACGCCTTCACGGGCGCCGAAAAGGCGCGCTCGGGCAAGTTCCGCGCCGCCCACGGCGGCACCCTCTTCCTGGACGAGGTGGGCGACCTATCCCTGGACCTGCAGGCCAAGCTCCTCAAGGCCTTGGAGGACAAGGCGGTGACGCCCGTCGGCTCGGACGAGGCGGTGAGCGCCGACGCGAGGCTCATCGCCGCGACGAACCGCGACCTTCCCGCCCTCATCAAGGAGGGGCGCTTCCGCCGGGACCTCTATGAGCGGCTCAAGGTGGTCGTCATCGAGCTGCCGCCCCTCCGCGAGCGGCGCCAGGACGTGCGGCTCCTGGCCGGACGCTTTATTGATGATTGGAATACTCAGTATTCGGAGAGGCGTTACCTGACCGAGGACGCCTTGCTCCTCCTCGAGGCCTATTCCTGGCCGGGCAACGTGCGCGAACTCCGCAACGCGCTCCGGAGCGCCGCCTGCGCGGCCGCCAGCGAAGCCCTAGGCCCCGAGGCCCTGCCCGTCGAGATCCGCGGCGCGCTCGGAGCCCGGCGCGTGGCGGGCCAATCGACCGAGGCCTCCGCCTGCGTCGATATCCCGGGCGAGGGCATCAACCTCAAGGCGCGGCTCCTCCAGGTCGAGTGGGAGCACGTGGCCGCCGCCCTCAGGAAGGCCGAGGGGAACCGCGAGGCCGCGGCGAAGCTGCTTGGGATGACGGGCCATGCCTTCAGGAAGGCGCTCAGGGAACGGCTGGCTGCCTTCGCGGACGAGGGGTGGGAGGAGGGGATGTAGGACATGAGTCCAAGAACTGCCGGGAAATTTCATTGCGGAGGCCGCGAGGGGTAGTTTTTAGGTTTCGCAAGTTATCGAGGGATGCTATAATTTCGACATTCGCCCGCTGAACAATCAGTAAACATCCGTAGATGAGGTTTTATGCTCAACCCTGTCCCCTTCGATAACGCGATCTCTTCCCGTCTCAGCCGTTTGGCTGCCCTGCAAGGTACCGATCCCGGGCTGTTCGTCCTCGCGGTACACTCTTTTGTGGAGGGCTGGCTGCGTGAGCGCATCCAACTGGACGAGTTCGAAGATGACTCTTTTTATGCGCTTGTCGAGGCTTTCATCGACAAGGCGAAAATGCGGAATGGCGGATGGGTGCCCGCCCTCGATGTCCTCAACGCGCTTAAGGGCGCGCATAAGCCGACTAATGATGTCAGGCATCGCTTTGCCGCCCTCGATGTCGCGCAAGCCCGTTCCGCGACGCAGCACTTGAAGCGTTTTTGCCAGCTGGCCAATATCCCTTCATGCGAAGAGCTCGCGCGACTCGACGCATACCTCAAGGCATGGGACGACAGGAAGGCGGTCGGAGAGCTTCAGGAGGAGCTTGCGGCTCTCAAAAAGCAGATGGGAAAGACCGCCGACGAGGTTCGGGAAAAAAGCGAGAGGCTGGCGGCCCTGGAATACGCGGAGTCGGATTCAAAGACGCTCCGAGAGAAAATCAAGTATCAGGACCTACGTCTAGCCGAGCTCGAAAAAATCAAGGACGCCAAGGACGCAAAGGTCGACGAACTTCGGAAGGAGCGAGCGGCGCTGGTCGTTCAGCTCAAGGCGGCGAGGAAGCGTGAGGAGCAGTTCGCTTCGGAGCGCGAGTATATAGATCGCCTGGCTAGGCTGACGAATTATACTCGAACCCGCGCCGACTACGAGCGTTCGATCACCCGATTGACCCAAGAGCAAAAAAAGGTGCTTGAGCGCATCAACTTAAACGAAGATTTTCTCATCAAGGGCTCCGCAGGTACCGGCAAGACCCTTGTTCTTCTAAAGGCGATAGAGAAGACGAAAAGCGGGCAGCTTGGGCAAGCGGGATTGGATCTTCCTGAGATAGAGGGCAGCGTCGCGCTTCTCACCTATACGACGACGCTCGTCAAATACGACCTATATGTGGCGGCGCTTCTTTCGAAGGGCAACTCGACCGGCCGTGTCGCGACAGCCGACTCATTCTTGATCGAGCGCTTGCGCGAGGTTGATCGCGGGATTGCCGTGGATTATAGGCTTCCCGAACAGTTGGCCGGGCAGTTCCCCGCCGCGGGCCTTAGCCCCAAGGATCTCTCCGCGGAAATCGAAGGCTTCATCTGGGGCAACGACATTACGTATGACGAGTACGTCGTCGCGGGCATCGAGCGCCGCGGCATGAAGCGCCCGCTCATGAAGGAGCAACGACAGGCAGTTTGGAGCTCCCTGGAAGCTTGGGAGGCTTCAATGGAGGCGCGAAAAACCTGGACGCGGAACCGTGCCGCCCTTCTCCTCGCCCGCGCCGTGGCCGCAGGAACGGCTCCTGCGGTGACGCGAACCGATTTCATCTTCATCGACGAGGCTCAGGATCTGCCGGCGGCGGTGCTCAAGGCACTGAAATGCTGCGCCAAACGGGCTGTCATTCTCGCCGGAGACGCGGACCAGTCAATCTACCAGCCCGGTTTTTCGTTCAAGCGAGCGGGCCTCGATATCGCAGGACGGACCAGAATTCTCCGGACCAACTTCCGCAATACGGTCCAGCTGCACGAGATCGCCGAGAGATATCGCCACGTCGGGAGCGGCGTGGATGACGAAAACCAACCTGAAGCCTTTCGTGAAGGGCCCGTGCCCGAGCTGTTCGAGTCCGTGGACGTGAACGGCATGCACGGGCTCCTTCAACAGCGAATAGGCCTGTTCCTGAACTCGCTTGGATATTCCCCGGAAAACATCTGCGTCGTCGTACCTCGAGATGATGATCTCCAGGCCGTAAAAGCGCGCCTTGGAGCGGAGGGGCTTCCTCTTGTCGATATCCGCGATAAAAGCTTCGACTTTCAGGATTGCGGTTCCGTCCGCCTGACTACCATGCATTCCGCGAAGGGGCTTGATTTCCCCGTCGTCCTGCTGTTCCTGCCCCAGTTCCACGTCATGAATTCGTCGCTCGATCCATCGACCTCGGATCGAATGGCGCGCAACCTGATCTACGTCGCGATGACGCGGGCGATGGATCATCTCAATGTTTTCCTCCGCGAAGGCACAGAAAACCCCGCCCTAAAGGACTTGGCGTCTTGCTTTTCCAATATGGGTCAGGCGGGTGGCGAGAAGGCGGAAGCATGAAACCCGTCGATATTTTCAAGATCCACGGCGAAAGCATCCGGAGCTACGGCGATTATGTCCGCAGTTTCATCGAGGTGAAAAACGAGGAGCTCGCGGCGGCGATTTCCCGTGAGCTTGAAGCCGGCAAGCTCTGGCCGCCGGCCCTTGTCGGCTTCAATCCCGCCTACGAAGAAGGGGACAAGGTCGGTCTCCTTCAGGCTGAAGGTGTCCTTCATCCTGAGCTGGCGAACAACATTTTCTCGAAGTACGTCCTGCATCGCCACCAGACAGAAGCCCTTCGCCTTGCGGACGCGGGCAGGGGCTTCGTCGTCACCTCGGGAACCGGCTCGGGCAAGTCCCTGGCTTTCCTCGGCTCCATCATGAATGGTCTTTTCAAGATGAATCCGCGGAAACCAGGCATCAAGGCGATCATCGTCTACCCGATGAACGCCCTCATAAATTCGCAGGAAAAATCCCTCGAGGACGAATACAAGGCGCAGTACGAAAAGGCCACCGGAAGGCCGTTTCCGCTGACGTTCGCCAAGTATACGGGACAATCGAAGCAGGATTCGCGCGCGGACATCCACGCGAATCCCCCGGACATTCTTCTCACGAACTACATGATGCTGGAATTGCTCCTTACCCGGGGTAGCGACAGCGCGCTAAAATCGTCGGTCTACGAAAACCTGCGCTGGCTGGCTTTCGACGAATTGCACACCTACCGGGGACGGCAAGGCGCCGACGTGGCGATGCTGATACGCCGCATTCGGGCAAGATGCGCGCATGACGTGAAATGCATGGGAACTTCAGCGACCATGGTCTCCGACCAGCCGGGAATCGATCGACGAACGGCGATAGCCGCATTCGCGTCCACGGTCTTCGGCGTTCACTTTGCCGGCGACCAAGTCGTCGACGAAACGCTTCGGCACTCGCTTGGAATTTCCGCGTCGCCTATACCCGCCGGAGACTTGGCGTCATCCCTCGAATGTGACTGGCAAGAGCTCGACGTCGATCGAACACGAAACCATCCTCTCGGAATTTGGATCGAATCGCGCATTGCGCTCGAGCGATCCGAAGATGGCAAGCTCCGGCGCGGCAAGCCGAGGAGCTTGGGCTGGATAGCGGAAGCGCTCCAGGCCGAGACCGGCGTGGGGTTTGAAATCTGCGAAGCGGCGCTCGCCGGATTCCTCCTAGCCGTCGGCCGCGCGAACGCCGTCCTTTGGGATCGAGAGGGGAGCAGGGCAAAGTTGCTTCTGCCCTATAAAATTCACCAGTTCGTGTCATCTTCGGGCTCGGTTTTCGCGACCCTCCAAGGAGCCGAGCGAACGGTGAGCCTGGATCCAGCCCGCGCGATCGAGAAGGGTGGCACGGTTTACCCAGTGTTTGAGCTGGTTTTCTCCCGGGCTACCGGCCAAGAGTTCTATTGCGTCGAGCTCGACCAAAGGGAATCGGTTCTCGCACCGAGGGATTTCGGGTCGCGGTGGGTTCCCGAGGACGAAGATGACGAGGATGCGCCCAAGTATCCGGATCACTGGGGATATATCCTGCCCGACCTCGCTGGGTGGGATCCCGAACGGGATATCGAAGAGCTTCCGGAAAATTGGGTCAAAAAAGGCAAGGACGGCACCCGCCGCACCGACGCGTTCGGAAAACCCCTAATCGAAAAAAAATACGAGCGTGCCGTGCCGGTAGCCATTTCCTGGGAACCGAATGGCTCCTTCCGCATGGATCATTCCCTTCCGCTTAAGGGCTGGTTCATCCGCGAGCCCATCATTTTCGATCCGAGCGCCGGCATATTCTTCGACTATCGGACGCGAGCGAGCACGATTCTCGGAAGTCTCGGCGTGAACGGCCGGAGCACATCGACTTCTCTCCTGACGCTGTCGATTCTCGATACTCTCCGGACGGAAGACTTCGGGGCCGCCGACCGGAAGCTCCTCTCGTTCACGGACAATCGGCAGGATGCCGCGCTTCAAGCCGGCCATTTCAACGATTTCGTCCGCACCGTGCTCATACGCTCGGCCCTCGCCCGCGCGGTGAGGGAGAGGGGCGAGCTTGACCACGCGACGATCGGCCAAGCGCTTTTCGATTATGTCGGCCTTCCCGATTCCCAGTTCATGATCGCGCCGAAGCGGGACGAGAACGGCGAGCCGATAGCGCCGAAATTCGGCACGGCCAAGTTCAGGGACGCTTTCCGGCATTTTCTCGAATACGTCGCCGTGGACGATCTTTCACAGAACTGGAAGTACGTCCTGCCCAACCTCGAACAATCCGGGCTGCTCAGGATCGACTACGCGGAACTGGAGGAGAAAACCGCGAATAAGGCGGCTTGGGCCGAAACCGCGCTCGCGAAGGGCCTCGAACCAGCGGACCTCGCCGCGCTGGTCCGCGCGACCCTTGAGCTGTTTCGCAAGAACTACGCCATCCACTCCGTGGACCTTTTTGGCGAGGGCAAGGTAGAGCAGCGACGGAAGGAAATGGAGGAGCGGCTTTCTCCCAGCTGGCGCATAGCCGAAAAAGAGCAACTTTGGCTTCCCCGCTGCGTAACCCTCTCCTCCGTTAGCACCCGCGAGGCGGGGCGTACCACGAGTTGCGGGTACCGATCGGAGTTCGGGCGCTTCGTCAGAAACTTCATGTTGGAACGCGGACGTCCGATCACCTCCGGAAAGGACTACGACGCGCTCTTCGTTCCCTTCCTCGAAATGCTTCAGGAGGCGGAATGGCTTCAGGAAGTAGAACTTCATGAGTGGCACGCCGCCGAGCCCCGCCGCGGATGGCGGCTCAAGATCGACGCGATACTCTGGAAGCCCGGCGACGGCCAAGTCCCGGCCGATCCCGTGCGGCGGCAAGGCTACAAGGCGCGATCGCGAAAACCGAACGCGTTCTTCGCGGAGCTGTATTCGAGCTTCCGCCTCGGGGACAAGAACATCCTCGCGGCCGAACACACGGGGCAAGTCAGGAACGATGATCGGATTGACCGTGAGGCGCGATTCCGGTCAGGGGACTTGTCCGCCTTGTTCTGTTCTCCCACGATGGAGCTCGGCGTCGACATCAGGGAGCTTACGGTCGTCCACCTGCGGAACGTGCCGCCCGGCGCCGCTAACTACGCCCAACGATCCGGTCGCGCCGGACGGAGCGGTCAGCCCGCGCTCATCTACACGAGCTGCTCGCAGCGATCTCCGCACGACCGGTACTATCTCGGGAATCCACTGCGCATGGTGTCGGGCGAGGTGTCGGCGCCGCGCCTCGATCTGGACAATCCCGAACTCAGGCGCACCCATCTCCACGCGTTCTGGATGAGCGAGGCCGGCATTCCCGGGCTCGTGGATTCGATCGGCGACGTCATCTCCATCGAGGACGGTTCCGACCTTTCCCTGTCGGTCAAGGATGAGGTGCGCAAGGCGCTCAAGCTGTCTCCCGCGGATCGGGATGCCATCGCGCGACGCTTTTCCGTGGCGCTCTCCGATACGACCAAGGATCCAATAGAGTCAAGCGCCGAGCGCATCGGCGAGTCTCTCGATAGTCTGCCATCGATTTTTGACGAAGCCTTCGACCGATGGAGATCCTTGTACGAGGACGCCGTGCGCCAGCGCGACGCGGCCCAGGACGAGCTCAAGCAGAAGCATCTCAAGAAGGATAGTCCGCTCCTGAAAGACGCTTGGCGCCGGCAGTCCCTGGCAATGTCCGCCCTCGACCAGCTCATGAACAAGCGTTCCGGCGGGTCAGGCGACGGGGCTTCCTCGATCGGGGAGTTCTATCCCTTCCGCTACCTCGCCGCGGAAGGATTTCTGCCGGGCTACAACTTCACCCGCCTGCCGGTTCGCCTCGCGATCGAGCAGGGGAATTCCGTCGAGTACATCGAGCGTTCGCGTGCCGTCGCGCTTCGCGAGTACGGGCCGGAGAACATCGTCTATCACAACGGCCAAAAGTACCGGGTCTCGGGCATCCTCCTGCCGAACGGGAGTCTCAATCTCCATGCCGCCCAAGTGGCCAAGAACTCCGGCTACTTCCTCCTGGACAGGGAGATCGACACGGCCAACGTGGACCCCTTCACCGGCGCGCCGTTGGCGGATCCCTCGACGAGGATCGAATACGGCGGAACCGACGGCAGCCTCGTTGAGATGACCGAGAGCAAGGGAACCCCGATAGAGCGCATATCTTGCGACGAGGAAGACCGCACCCAGGAAGGCTATGAGGTGAAAACCTATTTCGCCTATCCGAAGGGTACTGATCGGCTGTTGTCCCAGACGCTCCGGAACGAGAACGGGGAGGAGCTTCTCCGGTTGCGCTTCATGCCTGCCTGCACCATCGTCAGCGTGAACGAATGTTGGCGTCTCGGCGACAAGAGCGGTTTCTGGATCGATACGCGCACCGGCTGGTGGAAGCGAAAGCGGCCCGAGGCCAAGCCCGGCGACGCGGGACAACGCGCGCCCGACGCCTACCGGAAAGTCAGGACCTTCACGAACGAAACCGCGGACGCCGTGTACCTTGAGCCGCTGCGCGCCCTCAACCTCGATTCCGATGGCCGCATAACGCTCCAATACGCGCTGCTTCGAGCCGTCGCCGAGTATTACCAGGCCGAGGAAAGCGAGATCGGAGCGACGCTGATCGGCGACGACGGCTCGCCCAACATACTGCTTTATGAGAACGCGGAAGGAAGCCTCGGCGTGCTTTCGCAGCTGGTGGCCGATCCCGAGGCCGTGTCCCGCGTCGCGGCGAAGGCATGGGATCTTTGCGGTTTCGACGGAGAGACGTCGGCGGTGAAGGCGAGCTACGACGATCTCCTGACCTACTACAACCAGCGCGACCACGCGCGCATCGATCGCTTCCTCATCCGCAACGCCTTGGAGCTGTTGCGTTCCTTCCGCGGCGAGGTCCGCCGGCCCGATGATTCGGGCGATTACGAATCGCGCTACGCCGATCTCCTGGCCAAGATCGATCCCAACGCGCCCACCGAGCGTTACTTCCTGGGCGAGCTCAAGAAACGCGGCCTGGCCCTTCCCGACGCGGTCCAAGTGGCCGTGGACGGCGTTTATGTCCGCCCGGACTTCGCCTACGGCAAGCGTACGGCCGTCTTCTGCGACGGTACGCCGCACGACCGGGACGGAGTCGCCGCGGCCGACGAGGAAAAGCGCAAGCTCCTCAAAAAGCACGGCTGGCAGGTGCTGGTTTGGCGCTACGACGAGGACATCGGCGCCTGGTTCGCGAAGCGCCCCGACATCTTCAAGAAGGTGAAAGCATGAACATCACCGATTTGACGTTCAAGCCGGGCAGTCTTGTCCGCGTGCGCGGGCGCACCTGCGTCGTTCAGCCGGAAAGCACGGACGAGCTTCTTGTCGCGAGGCCCCTCGGAGGGAAGGAAGAGGAGACCCAGGCGGTGTACCTCCCCCTCGGTTTCGACGCCGGGCTCGAGCGCACCGAGTTCCCCCTCCCTTCCGCCGGGGAGCTCGGCAACCTGGCGCATGGCCGCATCCTTTTCGACGCGGCGCGGCTTTCGCTGCGCGAAACCTGCGGCCCTTTCCGCTGTTTCGGGAAGCTCGCCTTCAGGCCGCGCGCCTACCAGCTCGTTCCCCTCGTCATGGCATTGAGGCAGGACAAGGCCATCCGGCTCATGATCGCGGACGACGTCGGCATCGGCAAGACTGTGGAGGCGCTCCTCATCGCGAAAGAGCTCGTCGAGCGCGCCGAAGTGCGCCGCTTCGCCGTCGTGTGCCCGCCGCACCTTTGCGACCAATGGGCGGAAGAACTCAGGGAAAAGTTTGGCATCGAGGCCGTCGTGGTCCGCTCGAGCACGGCCGGCGCCTTGGATCGGGCGGTCCCGGACAACCGCAGCATCTGGCAGTATTATCCGTTCCAGGTCATCTCCGTCGATTACGCGAAGGCGGATTCCCGATGGCGCACCTTCGTGGATCAAGCTCCCGAGCTTGTCATCGTGGACGAGGCGCACACCTGCGCCTGCCCCGAAGGCGCGCAGGAAGCCCAACAGCAACGCCACAATCTCGTCGCCGCCCTAGCCCGCGACGGGAAACGGCACATGCTTTTCCTCACCGCGACGCCTCACTCGGGCAAGGACGCGGAGTTCCAGTCCCTCCTTGGGCTCCTCGATCCCGAGTTCTCGTCCTGGGACCTCGCCGCCGTCGCCGAGACCGAGCGGAAGCGGCTTTCCGCGTCCTTTATACAACGCAGGCGGCAGAATATCGAGGCTTGGTTCAAGGAGAACGACACCTTTCCCAAACGGCCTCCGACAAGAGAGGCGAGCTACAGCCTGTCCGGGAAATATCGCCAGCTGTTCGAAAAGGTTCTAGGCTTCGCGAGGGAGCTCACGAACGAGCCTGGCATTGACGCGCGCGGCCGGCGTCTCCGCTATTGGACCGCCCTGGCACTCCTCCGCGGCGTGATGTCGAGCCCCGCGAGCGCGGCGGAAATGCTCAAGCATCGACTGGATGGCGCTCCGGAAGATGAGCTCGCCGACGACGAAAATCCCGTCCTCCTCGCCGAGGACGAGACGGGCAACGATGTCACCCAAGGCAGCCTTCTCGAGGAGGCGAGGCTCGGGAAGGGCGAGACAGCCAAGCTCCGGGAGCTCATCGCCTTGGCCGAGGCCATCGATGGGAAAGAGGACGACATCAAGACCCTCGTCGCCGCCGGCATCGCCAAGAAGTTGTTAGCGCAGGGCTACAAGCCCGTTGTCTTCTGTCGCTACATCGCAACGGCGAACTATGTCGCGCAACGGCTCCGCGCGGAGCTCGGCGCGGGCTTCGACGTCCGCGCGATCACGAGCGAGTACCCCGACGAGGAGCGGAAGCGCCTCATCCTCGAGATGCGCGCCAGTCCCAAGCGCGTCCTCGTGGCCACGGATTGTCTCTCCGAGGGCATCAACCTGCAGGAGCTTTTCACCGCCGTCCTCCACTATGACCTCCCTTGGAACCCAAACCGCCTGGAACAGCGCGAGGGGCGCGTGGATCGGTTTGGACAAACCTCCCCCGAGGTGCGGACGGCCCTCATTTTCGGCGAGGACAATCCGATAGACTCGGTGGTCCTGCGCGTCCTCCTCAGGAAGGTGCACGCGATACGGGACACGCTCGGCATCAGCATCCCTTTCCCCGAGGATTCCCGTCCCCTCATGGACGCGATCTTCAACGAGGTCGTGACGGAGTCCCGAAACATCGCGCGGATGACGACTCCCGAGCTTCCCTGGGATTGCGGCGACCTCGCAAAGGCTAAGGAGGCCGAGCTCGACCGCTCCCTGGAGCGGGCAAAGGACAAGGCGAAGCTCATCCGCAGCGTTTTCGCCCACGAAGGGATCAAGGCGGACGAGTTGGAAGCAGACCTCAAGGCCGCGGACGAAGCCGCCGGAGCTCCGGAGGACGTGGAACGTTTCGCGACCGAGACCGTGCGCTCGCTCTACGGCGGCGTCGTGGAGAAAACGGGCAAGGGCTGGCGCCTCGATCCGTCCAACCTGCCGGAGATTCTCCGCAACGCGCTCGGGGAGGATGGCGAACGGGGTTCGGCCTTCCCGGTCTCCTTCCACGCCCCCGTGCCCGATGGCCACCGCTACATCGGACGGCTCAATCGACTCGTGTCCAGCATGTGCGAGGACATCCTGTCACGCTCCCTCGACAAGGGCGCCAAGAGCCGCGTGGCGAGGGCTTCCGTCGTAGAGACATCGAGCGTCGCGGAGCGGACGATAATCCTCCTCGTGCGCGCGAGGAACCTTATCCGCGAAAGACGGGAGGGGCGCCAAATCGTCGCGGAGGAACTCCTGCTCTGGGGTTGGCGCGGCCTGGCCGAGGAGAAGCGATTCCTGTCCCCCGATGAGACCGAGCGCCTGATGCGCGAGGCATCGCCGTCGGGCAACCTGAGCCAGGAGGCGATGGGCTACCACCTCGAAGAGGCGCTTGGGGAGTTGCCCGGACTCAAGGGAGAGCTCGACGCGCTCGCCTTGGGGCGTGCGATGAACTTGGCGAGCCAGCACGAGCGCTATCGCGACCTCACCAAGGGAAAGGAACGATTCGAGGCGGTGGAACCCGCTCTGCCGCCGGACCTGGTGGGGTTGTACGTTTTCTTGCCGGGAGGCCGCGCATGAACTTCGACTCCATCCGCGTGGACGGCACGCTGTTTTCCGCCGAGCTTCTCGGATCCCGCCTGCGAAGAGCCGCTGACGTACTCTTTTACATGGCCGGTTTTGTTCCGCTTGGAGCCCGGAAAAGCCAGCACCCGGACATGGATGGGATGATGGCTGGTATCACTTCGATGGATTGCCGTGGAGGCGATCATGAGTGACGAGAAGATAGTGGTTGTGATCGATGAAGATGGCGGCATCATCGCCGAAACCTCCGGTTTTCAAGGGAAAGCCTGCATCGAAACGCTCGCGAAGCTTCTCGATGGCTTGGGCGACGAAACCGGTAGAAAAAACAAGGATGAGTATTACGAAGGTCGGGCATCCTCGGTTGGGATTATCCAGCGAGGTTCGAGGTGAGCGGCATAATCAAGCTGGCGACGCCTATGGTAGATCTCGATTCCTTGGTCGCGGCGATCAAGAACTCCGGCCAGGGCGGTATCCAAGTTCGTGAATCCGGGACGGACCTGGAGGTGATCCGTGATGGATTGCCCATGCGCTTCACCGCAGGATCTATTGGGTACCAGCTCGAGTGCCGTGAGGACTGGAGGACACCCGGACTCATCTCCTGGCTCGCCGAGGTTCATGCCTTGTACGCGCCTCTCTACATCGACAAGCTCGCCCGCCTCAAGGCGGAGGAGCGTGCGCGAGTTGAAGCCGAGAAGGCGAGGATGCGCGCTGAACAGGAACGCCTCGTAGTGGAGAAAGCCAAATCGCTTGGTTATCGAGTCGACAAGCGCGCCGAAAAAGACGGAAGCGTTCGGCTCGTCCTGGTTAGGAAACTCACGTGACCGCGCTCCGTATCGCCCATTTGGAGCGTGGGTGCGAGGTCATCGCGCCGGAGCCCTGTCTTGGAGTGTGGGTGCAGGGCTGCTCCATCCGTTGCGAGGGCTGCTCCGCCAAGGAGCTCTGGAGTATCGACGGGGGACGCGACGTGGCGGTCGCTGAAATAGTCGCCCTCGCCGCGGAGGAGGGAGCCCTCGCTGTCCTGGGCGGGGAGCCCGTTGACCAGGTCGGTGCCCTGTTTGAACTATGTGCCATGGCGCGTGATTCTGGGCTCGGAGTGACGCTGTATACGGGCTATGAGCGGGATTCAGTCTTGGCTGGACATCCTTGGATACGAGACAAGGTCGATCTCTTGCTGGCTGGCCCCTATGTCGCATCGGAGCGCAGTGAGAAGCGCCCGTTCGTCGGTTCCGACAACCAAACCGTGGATTTTCTTTCCCCTCGCTATCAGTCGCCGCCCGGGGGGCATTCGAGGTGCGAGATTCATCTCGAAAAGGATGGAAGCATCGTGGCTTGCGGATATCCGGACGAGAAACTAGCGAAGATGATAAGGGAGGGCTTTGCGCGATGAAAACCTTTATCGACGATCTAGCTCTTCTTGTGCGCGCGAAGTATCCAATCATCGCGATCGAAACTCATGAGTGGAACAGGTTCCTCGCCTCGCTCAAGGAAATCGCCCCCTCGCTTGGGCGCGAAGTGAGCACCTGGAACAATATCGAGGGCCTCGCGTCGGGATCCGGCACTATGGACGACAGCGAGGATCCCCGTGTCGCCCTCAAGCTGGTCTTCGATGCCTGCATGGCTTCGAAGACTGGCGATAAGGACGAGATCTTCGTGTTTTTCGACTTCCATCATTATATCGAGGACCGTGAGATACTCGGGAGGTTGCGGCTTCTCGCCCCGGAGTTGAAGTACAGATCCAAAACGCTGCTCCTTGTTGGTCCGTGTTTCTCGGTTCCTCGCGAGCTCGAGAAGGATCTTACGCTCATCCAGATGCCCCTTCCCGACAGCAAGGAACTCGCGGCTACTTTCGAACGATTTGTCGCGGAGACGAGGACATCGGACGGCCAGGCCCTTGAGGGGGCTGTTCCCGCCGAGCTCTACGCGGAGGCGCCGAACGCCGCTCAGGGCCTGACCACCGAGGAGGCGTACAACGCCTATATCAGGGCCTATCTCGAGACCGAGTACCAGGGCACTTCCGACGTAGTCGCCTCGATCCTTGCCCAGAAGGAACAGATCATCAGGAAAGGCGGCATTCTTGACTACAAGGCTCCCTCCGAGTCCCTCGAGGACGTGGGCGGCCTTGATCTCCTCAAGCAATGGCTCGATTCCAGGGGAAGGGCCTTTTACGCCATGGCCAAGGCTTTCGGCCTCCCCGAGCCGCGTGGCGTCCTGATCTGCGGCGTGCCGGGTTGCGGGAAAAGCCTGATCGCCAAGGCGGTGGCCGCTAGGTGGCGCCTCCCGTTGCTCAGGCTTGACGTGGGTCGAGTGTTCGAGGGCATTGTCGGGTCGAGTGAAGGCAACATACGCAAGGCAATAGCCCTCTCGGAGGCTATTTCTCCTTGTGTCCTGTGGCTCGACGAAGTGGAGAAGGGCTTTTCCGGCGTGCAGAGCTCAGGCCTGACAGACGGCGGCACGACCTCGAGAGTATTCGCGAGCTTCCTCACCTGGATGCAAGAGAAAAAGAAGCCTGTGTTCGTCATCGCGACCGCGAACGATCTTGATCTTCTGCCGCCGGAGTTGCTCCGAAAAGGGCGCTTTGACGAAGTCTTCTTTGTCGACTTACCGTGCGCGCAGGAGCGCGCGGACATATTTGGCATCCATATTCGGCGCCATGGTCGTGATGCAAGGGCCTATGACCTGAACATCCTCGCTGAAAACAGCAAGGGATTCAACGGCGCGGAAATCGAAGCCTGCGTGCAGGCCGCGCTGTTTTCCGCGTTCGAGCGGAGAGACAAGGGCGACAACGACGCCGATCTCTCCATGGATGACCTGCTTGTCTCCGCCCGGTCCACCGTTCCGCTTTCAGTGATACGAAGGGAGCAGCTTGGCCACATGAGGGAAATCGCGCGGAGCCGATTCAGGCAAGCCTCCTCCACTTCTCCTGATGAGGTGCCGAGCCGCAACGTGGGAAGGACTAGGCCCGAGATGGAATCGTCGAGAACCGTGGAACTGAGGTAAAGAAAGACATGATTGACGTTCGGCTCGAAAAAAGAGATGCCCCTTCAGGGCGGGAGACAATGACCTGCAACATTGTCTGTTGGAGACTCAAGAAAGAAGGCATCAAAGGGCTGGAGCCGCAATCCAGGATTGGCTTCGACCTCTTCGCCGGGGGGCTGCAGGACAACGAACTTGAGTGCTACGTGGCCAAGATAAAAAGCAAGAAACCGGACCAGGCGTACACCATTCAGGCAACCGTGCGCCTCCCAGAAAGCCTATCAGGCAGGCTTGGCGCGGAATGGCTCCGCTTCTGCGTATCGCATGACCGCAACGCCACGTTTTGGTACTTCCCCTTCGACGCCTACCTCCTGCGTCCCGGAGCGAAGTTGTCGGGTGAGCGGACTCAGCTCATGTTCAAGTTCGAGGAAAAAGGCACCGCGCTCATACTGGGTACTCCGCCGGCGGGGCGGGCGCAGCGGTTTCACGAGTTTGTACAGAAGCTTCAACTTGCGCCCGAGGTGGATTCGACGAGCAGGGAGGAGCTCGAAGGACTCTGGGGAGCCTACATCAAGGCGCTAGAGGAACTCTCCAGGCGCAGGGTCCTGTTCTTCCATGTCACCGACGTCTCCGAGCCCTTCCG
>JAEUJG010000219.1 GCA_016794765.1 Spirochaetaceae bacterium
GAAGATCCCCTTCTCCGGGAGCCTCTACATCGAGCGCGACGATTTCCAGGAGATTCCGCCTCCCAAGTACTTCCGGCTTTTCCCGGGGAACTCGGTGCGGCTCCGCTACGGCTACATCGTCACCTGCACGGGCTTCGACAAGGATCCCGCCACCGGCGAGATCACGGCCGTGCGTTGCGCCTACGATCCCGCGACCCGCGGCGGCGACGCCCCGGACAACCGCAAGGTGAAGGGCACCATCCACTGGGTCTCCGCGGAGCACGCCGTTCCGATGGAGGCCCGCCTCTTCGACCACCTCTTCCCCGCCGAGAGGCCCATGGACGTGCCCGTCGGCGTGGACTGGATCTCCACGATGAACAAGGATTCCCTCGAGGTCGTGAAGGGCGCCTTCGGCGAGCCTTCGCTGGCCTCGGCCAAGGACGGCGACCGCTTCCAGTTCGAGCGCCTCGGCTATTTCGCCTGCGATCCGGATTCCAGGCCGGGAGCCCCCGTCTTCAACCGCTCGGTCTCGCTCCGCGACACCTGGGCCAAGATCGAGAAGAAGGGCGGCTGACCGGCCGCTCGCCCCGTGCCTTCGAGCGGGAGCCCTTCGGGGTTCCCGCTCTTTTTTTTGCGGATTTGGCCCAACCAAAACGACGCGGAGGCCGTATGGTTTAAGCGTATGGAAGATGGCGAGGCCGTGGCGCGGCCAGAGGGGAAGGGCGATGCCGATCGCCGCTTCGAGGAGCTTGGGCGGGAGTGGCTGCCGCGCGCCGCCGCCTACGCCCGCGCCTTCGGCGGCCTTTCCGCGGAGGACCGCGAGGATCTCGCCGCGGAGGCGGTGGCCAAGGCCTGGCTCGCCATCGACGGCTACGACGAACGGCGTCCCTTCGCGCCCTGGTTCTTCGCCATAGTGCGCCGGCTCACGCTCGACGCCCTGGACAGGAAACGGCGCGAGGGCGCCTTTGGAGGCGCCTCGTGCGGGATCGATCCGCTCGCGGAAGCCGTTTCCACCCATCGCGGCGCCGAGGAGGAGCTTCTCCGCAAGGAGACCGCCGGCTTCGTCGCTGGTTTCGTCGCGGGCCTCCCGCCGGCGGATCGGGAGCTTGCGAGCCTCGTCTACGGCCAGGACCTGCGCCTGGCCGAGGCGGCCCGCGTCGCGGGAATGGCGGTGGGCACCGCCAAATGGCGGCTCTTCGAGATCAGGAAGGCCCTCAGGAAGGCCTGGGAGAGGGAGTATGGCGAGGCGTAACCCCCGGCGGGGCTTCGATCCGGAGGCGGCTCTTAGGGCCCATTTCGCGGCGGAACTCGACGCGGAGCGGCGGGAAGCGGCGCGCCGCGGAAGCCGGCTCCGGGAAAATACGGCGGTCGTCCCTGGGCCGTTCGCGCGGCCGAAGGCCACGAAGCCGGTGGCAACGCGTCCCGCGGCGGCGACGGGCGGGCCGGCAACGGGCCGCGGCCGCAAGGGCCGAAGGCTCGCCGAGTCCGCCTACGCCGCCGCGCTGGCCCTGGCCGTCGGCCTGTCGCTGGCGGGCGCCCGGGGGCTCGGCGGCCTCGGCGACGCGATAGCCGAAACAACGTTGCGCGGCGGCGGCGCCCGGGCGGTCGGCGAGGTTTTCGGATCCGGCTTCGCGGCGGCGATCGAGGGCTTTGGCGCGCTGAAAGGCGCCGGTACGGCCGAAGGAGCCCCAAGGTCCTTCGGCAGGTTCAAATAAGAGCAAGGAGGCTTGCATGAAGGTCAAGTTTTTCATCGGGGTATTTTTCGTCGCGGCGATAAGCGGCGGAGTCGTCATCATTTCCGGGGGCAGGCTTTCGCTTTTCATCGACGTGCCGACCCTGCTCGTGATCCTGGTCATCCCAGCGGCCATCGCCTTCGCTTCCTGGCCGGTCAAGGACATCGGCAGGGCCTTTTCGGCGCCTTTCGACGCGGACGCCGGACGCGGGGAACTCGAGAAGTCGCGGCTCTTCTTCGAGTCGCTCAGGCAGTGGATCCTCGCGGCGGCGCTGCTTGGCACCATGGTCGGCCTCGTCTCCATCCTCGCCTTCGCCGACGCGAAGAACCTGGACAAGCTCGGACGGAACCTCGCGGTCATGCTCCTCTGCCTCACGAACTCCCTTTTCCTCTTCCTGATCCTGCCCTTGCCCTTCGAGGCCCTCGCCAAGCGCCGGCTGGCCGAGTTGAACTGAAAGCTCGACGGTTGGGCCTTCCGGTAAGTATCTTAAAGCCATGAAGACACGAACATTTGCCGGAAGGTTCCTTGTCGCCCTGGCCCTCGCGGCGGCGCTCCCCGCCACCGCGATCGCGGCGGCCCCCGCGGCCCCGTCGTCCGCGCGCCCGGCCTGGGCGGCGCTACCCGCCCGCCTCGACGAGAAGCGACTCGCCGCCTTGCTCGCCGACAAATCCTCGGGGATATTGCTCCTCGACGTGCGGACAGCGGAGGAGTTCGCGGCCGGCCGCATTCCCGGAGCCCTTCTCCATCCCTACGACGGCATCGAGACCTCGTTCCGAGAGCCGGACAAGTCCCGCCCCATCGTGGTCTATTGCCGCAGCGGCCGCCGCTCCGCCATCGCCGCGGAGTCGCTCAGGCGCATGGGATACTCGAACGTCTCCGACTTCGGCGGCCTGGATCGCTGGTCGGGCAAGCTCGAACGATAGTACCTGTTCCGCCGGGCGCCGCGACGTCGATCTTGTGGCCGGCGAAGAAGCACGGACCGGGCGGTCCGAGGACGCAAGCTCCCCGGGCCGCCCGATACCGTCGCGTGGTCAGGTCGCCCCCGGCTCCTCGGTTTTTCCCTCGTCCATCTTTTCCTTGAGTTCGTCCTTCCAGCATTCCTGATCCCGCTTGCCCCTCGGTCCGCGATGACCCCGCGGTCCGCCGCCGGGGCCGTAGCCGGGCTTGAGAAGGATGTGCGAAAGGAGGACGAGTCCCCACCCTTGCCAGTAGCTGATCGTCGGCAGCTTGAAGATCGCCGGCATGAGCCAGTTCCAGAGCAACATCACCACCCAACCGAAGACGAAGGCCAGTACGACCGCCAAGGCCGTGCCGCCCGCGATCATCCCCGCGATTTGCAGGGGGGAAAATCTCCCCTTCCCGAAGGGACCATGTTTTCCGTTCATCGAAGACCTCCTAGACGTATGATTCCAGCGTTCGCCTGAGCCTCGCCAGCGCGTAGCGCTTCCGCGCCGCGAGGGTGTCGGGCGGCGTTCCGGTCCGCGCCGCGATGGATGCGAAGCTTTCGCCCCGCAGGGCCTGCGCCTCGATGACCTCCCTTTGTCCGGGCGGGAGCCGGGTTATGGCTTCCGCGAGCGCCTCGAGGAGCTCTTCCCGCTCGAGGGCGTCGTGCGCGCCCGCGAGCGCCTCGTCCACCACGCCTTCAAAGTCGTCCTCGGCGAGGGACGGCCGCTTGGAGCGGGATCGCCAGGCGTCGATGACGGCGTTGCGCGCCGAGCGCCAGAGCCAGGCGCCCAGGTCGCGCACCGGCTCGAGGGAGTCGAGGTTAGCCAGGGCACGGAGGAAGACCTCGTGGGCCAGGTCCTCCGCGGTCTCGCGGTCGAGCTTCGTGCCGAGCCAGGCCCGGAGGCGTGCGCCCTCGGCCTCGTAGGCGCCTTCGAGGCGCCGTTTTCCGTCATCGTCCATCACCTCTACAGACGCGCGTCCGGGCGAATTTGTCTAGACATATACGAAAATTTTCCCTCGACCGTCCGCCGGAATGCCTTTACAATGCCCCCATGAGCGAAACCAAACTTCTTGACCGGTCCAGCGTGGACAAGCGCTATCTTTGGAACGCCGAGAGCGTGTATTCCGACCGCGCCGCCTGGCGAGCCGAGCTCGAGGCCCTCAAGGCCGCGATGCCGGGCCTCGCCGCCCGCGCCGGCACGATCGCCTCCGGGGGCGCCGCCGGCCTCGCCGGCTTCATGGAGAACATGCTCGCCGTCATGGACCGGACGGGCAAGCTCTACGTCTACGCCTCGATGTCCCAGGCGGTGGACTCGGGCGACGTCGAGGCCCAGGGCATGAACGGCCAGGCCGCCGGAGTCTTCGGCCAGTTCATGGCATCCGTGGCCTTCCTCGATCCCGAACTCCTCGCCCTCGGCAAGGAAAAGCTCGATTCCTGGATCGCCGCGGAACCGCGGCTCGCCGTCTACCGCCATTACGTTGAGAACCTGTTCCGCAAGCAGGCCCACGTCCGCTCCGCCGAGGTGGAGGAAGTGCTCGGCCTCGTCTTCGAGGTCTTCCAGAGCGCCGACAACACGCACGACATGCTCATCGACGCCGACATGAAGTTCGCCCCCGCCTCCGACGGCTCCGAGGTCGCCCAGGGCACGATCGACAAGCTCCTCGGCAGCCCCGACCGCGAGGTCCGGCGCTCGGCCTGGCGGAGCTACTGCGACGGCCACATCGCCCACGAGAACACGCTCGCCTCGGCCCTCGCGACCGCGGTCAAGCGCGACGTCTTCAACGCCCGCGCCCGCCGCTTCGATTCCTCCATCGAAGCCGCCCTCTTCGAGAGCAACATCCCCCGCGCCGTCTTCGACAGCACGATCGACACCTTCAAGAAGAACCTTCCCGTCTGGCACCGTTACTGGCGCGTCCGCCGCGAGGCCCTCGGCGTGGAAAAGCTCGAGCACTGCGACATCTGGGCGCCCATCGCCAAGGTCCAGCCCAAGGTCCCCTACGAGAAGGCCGTGGAATGGATCGGCGCAGCCCTCGAGCCCCTCGGCCCCGAATACGTGACCACCCTCAAGAACGGCTGCCTCCGCGACCGTTGGGTGGACGTCCTGCCGACCGTCGGCAAGAGTTCCGGCGCCTTCTCCACCGGCTGGAAGGGCATGTCGCCCTTCATCAAGATGCAGTACGTGGACGACCTCTCCTCCATGAGCACCCTCGCGCACGAGCTCGGCCACTCGATGCACAGCTGGCACACCTGGAAGAACCAACCCTCGATCTACTCGGACTATTCGATCTTCGTCGCGGAGGTCGCCTCCAACTTCAACCAGGCGATGGTCCGAGCGCGCCTTTTCGACCTCGAAAAGGATCCGCAGTTCCAGATCGCGCTGATCGAAGAGGCTATGGACAATCTCCACCGCTATTTCTTCATCATGCCGACCCTGGCGCGTTTCGAGCTCGAGATGCACGACCGGATCGAAAAAGGCGCCGGCGCCACGGCCGGGGACATGAACGGCCTCATGGCCGACCTGTTCGCCGAAGGCTACGGCGGGGAGCTGGAGATCGACCGCCACCGCGAGGGCTCGACCTGGGCCCAGTTCAGCCACCTCTACATGAATTTCTACGTCTTCCAGTACGCGACCGGCATCGGCGCGGCCCACGCCCTCGCCGCGCCCATCCTCGCGGGCGAGGCCGGCGCGGCCGCCCGCTACCTCGAGTTCCTCGGGGCCGGCTCCTCCGACTATCCGGTCGACGTGCTCCGCCGCGCCGGCGCCGACATGCGCGGCCCGGCCGCCCTCGAGAAGTGCTTCGAGGTGATCGGCGGCCTCGTCGACCGGTTGGAGAAGCTGACCGCGGGTAACTGATCCGCCGCCGACAGCCTCGGTTTTTTCCGGCCGTCCCGCCGCGGGACGGCCTTTCTTTCGGCGGAAGGATCGGGTAGAGTGACAAGCCCGGAATCCAATCCCGCGAGGCGGCCCGATGTTCGACGCCATCTATGGTTTTCTCCGCGGCGCCGTAGGGTTTTCCCTCCTGGTCGCCGGCGGCACGATCCTCCTTTCCCATCCGAAGGAGCGCGGCCTCCGCGCCTTCGCGGCCCTCTACCTGGCCTGCGGCGCCCTGTTCACGATGAGCGCCCTCGACCCCCTCGCGCGCCTGCCCCTCGATCTCGACAACCTCCTCTTCCAAACCCTGATTTTCGTCCTTGGTTGGTCCCTCCTCGAAATGGCGCTCTACCTCTTCGGGAACGAGCGCCATAGGGGGAGCCGGCGGCGGCTCGTCGCGGCCGGCCTGGCCTACGAGGCCGCCCTCGTGCTCCTTCCCCTGTTGGATTATGTCCTCAAGCTGGAGCCCGCGATCCGCAACGTTGAGGACGGCCTGGCCAGAGGGCCGATCCACGCGGCGGCCGCGGTGGCCGCCTATGCCTGGCCGATCGCAGCCACGGCGGTTTCCCTCGCGATCGCGCGCTGGCAGCCCGGCGATCTCTCCGGCGGACGCCCCGAGTCGCGGCGTTTCCTCGCCGCCTTGGCCGGGGTTGGCGTCTTCCTGGCGGCGATACTCGTGTTTTTGGCGCTCTCACTCCGAGTCCCGTACCGGGTTGGGCATCTTCTCCTGGAAATAATCCTTGTCGCCTTGTATTTCTACGTTGTCAAGAATCCCCGTGTCCTTACGAAGCTTCGCACGGAAATCGGAAAGGAACACGAGCGCCGCCTCGTGCTCGGGGACGAAGAAGCGGCGGATATCGCCCGCAAGCTGGAGTCGCTGGTCCGGTCGATGGAGTTCATCGGTGACGAAAAGCTCGACCTGCGGTCGCTGGCGGCGCGGATCGGCGTTCCGGCGTACCGCCTCTCAAGCTACTTCGGCTCGCGGCTCGCGACCACCTTTCCCGCCTGGCGCAACAAGCAGCGCATCGCCTACGTGAAGCGGCGCATGACCGAGCGTCCCGACCTGACCATCCTCGAAATCTCAGTGGAAGCCGGCTACACCTCCAAGGCGACCTTCAACACCCAGTTTTCCCGGAGCGAAGGAATGAGCCCGAGCGAGTTCAGGCGCAAGCTCGCAAACGGGCTGGAGAAGGTCCACGCCGCGGAATAAACGACCGCAAGAGTATGGATTCGTAAAACAAGACGACGAAGCGGCGTACCCACGCTATCCTGCCGGGTCGAACATCGCGAAAAATCCCAGTACCGCGGTTCACCCAGGGAGATGGCAACATGGCAGGACTCCTCCGTCGCACTCTTGCATTCACGGCCCTCGGCCTAGTCCTTTCCGGCGCCCTCGGCGCCCAGGATCGCGGCCTCGATCTCAATACGTACTACCACTATCCCTTCTCGATCGGCGGCCAATACCAGTCCTTGAGCCCCTTCGGGAACTACCGTTCCGCCTTTGACCTCTACGATCTCGCGGCGGTCCTGCGCTACCCCCTGCCGCGCCTGCCGACGCTGCAGCCCTCCCTGCAGGCGGGCGTCATCCAGTTCTCCCCCCGCGGCGACGACAAGGCCTGGGAACACAAGGACGCCTACGCCCTCCTCGGCGCCGCCTATTCGAACCGCTTTTCCAAGACCTTCGAACTCGGGGCCGACCTTTCGCTCGGCGCCTCGCTTTCCCTCTACCCGAAGCTGTTTCCCGAGACGGGCACGGTGGGCAACTACAATTTCCTGGCCCAGGCCGGCGGGCGCCTCGCCCTCATCCCCTCCTACAACTTCGCGATAGAACTCAGCCCCTCGCTCAAGTACCTCAAGTCCCTCGGCGCGGTCGCGGATTTCGACGGCCTCATTCTCGGGGTGGGCCTTTCCTTCCAGATGCGGCTCGGCGAGGATCCCGACGCGCCCAAGGCGGCCCTCCGCAGCCTCAGGCTCGGCGACGCGGGCTCGACCGCCGTCTTTCCCGCGATGCAGAGCTGGTACGTGAAGAATCCCTTCGCCAAGATCCAGGTGACCAACACGGAAAGCTTCCCGGTCAGCAACGTGGAGCTGAGCTTCTTCCAGAAGGGCTACATGGACTCGCCGACCCTCTGCGCGCGCATCCCCGAGCTCAAGGCGGGGGAGAGCCGCGAGGTCGGTATCCTCGCCTCCTTCAACGCGGAAGTCTTCAAGAACGAGGGTCAGACCCCGCTCTCCGGCGAGGTCGTGGTGACCTATTCGGGGCGGGGCAGGGCGGGCGAGCAGCGCGCGACCCTGGCCTACGATCTCCAGGACAAGAGCGCCATCGTCTGGGACGACGACCGGAAGGCCGCCGCCTTCGTGACGCCCGCCGACGGGGCCTTGCGGAACTACGCGAGCTACGTGCGGCAAATCAACAAGGACCAGATCCAACCCGGCTACTCGGAGGCGGTGCAGTTCGCCTGTCAGGTCTTCCACGCCCTGGGCGAGATCGGCATCCTCTACCAGGTCGACCCGACCCAGCCCTTCGCCTCCGCCCGGGGAGGCAAGGTGTCGGTGGACTCGGTGAGCCTGCCCCGCCAGACCCTGAAGCGCATTACGGGCGACTGCGACGACCTCACGGTCCTCTACGCGAGCCTCCTCGAGTCCGCCGGCATCGACACGGCCCTCGTGACGGTGCCGGGCCACATCTACGCGGCCTTCGCGACCAAGACGGCGGGCCGCGCCTTCGGCGACCTCCATCCCGACCGCTCGATGACCATCAACGTGGACGACGAGCTCTGGATCCCCGTGGAGATCACGATGATCGGCAAGTCCGGCTTCGTGGACGCGTGGAGGAAGGGCGTCGAGGAATGGAGGGCGGCGGAGGCCGATCCCTCTTCCCGGGGCTTTTATCCGATCCGGAAGGCGCAGGAGCTCTATCGGCCCGTCGGCCTCAAGGAGACCGACCTCGGGCTCCAGTACGGACGGAAGGAGCCGGTCGTGGCCAACGCGGTCCGCGACGTGGGCAAACTCGTGGACGCGGTGGCCGACGCCGCGCAGGCCCAGGCCAAGGCGACGGGCTCCAAGGAAGACCAGAACCGCCTCGGCATCAAGCTCGCGCGCTTCGGCCGCTACGAGAAGGCCGCGGCCGCCTTCAGGCAAGCCGCGGCCCTCGATCCCTCCTTCGCCAGTCCCCGCCTCAATCTCGGCAACGTATACTTCCTTTCCAAGGACTACGCGAAGGCCCTGGCGGAGTACCAGAAGCTCGACCGGACCCTCTCGAACGGCGGCGCCGCGACGACCCTCGCCAGCCTCAGGCTCAACATCTCCAAGTGCTACAACGCCCTAGGCGACTATGCCAAGGCCGGCGAATTCCTGGCCAAGGCGACGGAGCTCGATCCGAGCCTCGGCGAGAAGTTCGCCTATCTCGCCGCCGCCGAGGGTTCGGGGAGCCGGGCCGGGGACGCGACGGCCGACCGCGGACCGGTTTTCGAGGAGTGAGGCGCCGCATGAAGAGGAGACTTGCCGGCGCGGTCGCGCTTTCCCTCCTGTTCGGCACGGCCTGTAAAATGCCGCTTCTGACGAAGGAGATGATGGCGGTGGCCAAGGACACGAGCGGCTTGGTGATGGTGGCAGGAAACGCCCGGGTGGTCGCCGAATGGGTCGCGGACCCGATGGCCACGTACACGCTGTATTATACGACGAACGGCACGACGGCGCTTCCGGAGAACGGCAGCTCGATGAGCGACGTAAAGCCCGGCACGGCCATCGACGATTTGGTCAACGGCAACCTTCATTCCTTTCTCCTGGTCGCCCGATACGCCAACGGGAACGAAAAACGTCTGGGACCGGTCAACGTGATTCCGCTTTCCGCCCGAAGCCTCACTCCGGTCGTATCGAACGACGGCATGGATCTCGCCCTGGAATGGCCGTCCATAGCCGGCGCGACCAGCTTTCGGCTCTACCGCAGCCTGCAGCCCACAGGCCAGTATTCCCTGATCGGCGAGGTCTTCGGCACCAAATATCTTGATTCGGGACTCCTGCCCGATACGACCTATTATTACCAAGTCGAGCCCTCCGACGTGATCGGCGCCCGGAGCGAAGCCGGCGCCGGGCGGGTCGCGGGCAGGGGAACCACCGACCAGGTGATCGACGAACGCGCCGTCAACAACCATACGAAGACCGTACCCGACGCCTCCGGCGCCTATGCTTATTCCCTTGGCGACTCGGCGGAGGTCCAAATCCTCGATCTCGGCGCGAAGGGGATGCCGACGATCGGTTCGTTCACGCTTCCTTCGGGACAAGGCGCTCGTGATGCTGTCGTGGACGGCGACAGGCTTTGCGTGATCTCGTACCGGTCCGCCTACGTCTATGACATCGGGGATCCGCGGAATCCGATTCTCTCGGCCTCGTACCTTGACGGCAGCTACCAAAAAGCCTTCGAGGCCGTATCGATCAAGGCCAATTATATTTATCTGCTTGGCCGCCCGGGGCTGGAAATCATGGAGATTTCCGGAACGAGCATTGTTCCTCGAAAGGTGATCGGAGGCCCTTGGTCCCAGGTGGAGTGGCTGGTCGTCGCGGGCAATTACGCCTACGTTTGCCCTTATACCGGCTCTTCGGGCTCAGTCCTGATCGAGCGCTTCGACATCAGCGATCCCGCCAATCCCGTCGTCAAGACCTCCTTCACGCTCCCGGGGTACTTGAGTTCCAGTTGCGGACTGGGGCTGGGAAACTATCTTTACTTCGTCGCGCAAGGGGCGCCCGGGACGCGTGTCCATGTCTTGGATTGTAGTTCCGCCGCCACGATGAGCCTTTGGAAGTCCTTCCCGGTAAGCGTCGGCGTGCAAGACATCAAGATTCTGGGTTCCAGCCTCGTCACCGTCGAATTCAACTCGGCCTTTAAAAGCCTTCATACCTACTCCATCGCGAATCTCGACGCGGTGGTGCCTGTCAGCAGCACCTTGCTTGGCGATTATCCATATGGCTTTGAGCTCAATGGCACGATCGCCCTTGTACGTTACGGCCAGGGTCTAGCCAAGGTCGGCACGGGCTTGCCCCAAGCGCAGGTCCGCTACGCTTCGCCGGGGATCGGCTCGGGCGGCATCGCCGTTTCCGGGAGCGACGCATTTTCCTCCGTCTTCGTCGGCGCGCCGGCGTATTCGATCCTGAAAACCCACGATCTGTCCTCGAGCTCTTTCTCCGCTTGGTCGGAAAAGTCGGGGGAACAACTGTCCCTGGGCTTTCTCGGCCAATGCATGGCGGTCAGCGGAGTAGCCGGCAGCGCCGGCCGCTGTCTCTATGTCTCGGGCGACAACCAATCCCTCTCCGATCTTCACATCGTGGATCTCGAGAAGCGGACGGTCAAACGATGGGGGACCACCGGCAGGATCAGCGCGATACGTTTCTACGGCGCCTACGCGTATATCGCGCAGGGCGAGAGCGGTGTCGAGATCCTTGACGCGAGCGACCCCCTCAATCCCCGCTCGATAAACCGACTGCCCAGCAAGGGCAGCGCGACCGACATCGACATTTCGGGCGGCTACGCCTACGTAAGCATGGGGGCCGGAGGCGTCTGCGTCTACAGTCTGCGCGATCCCTCGCGTCCGCAGTTCATCCAATCCTTGGGGGGCATGAGCGCGGCGCGGTGCCTCAAGGTCTATGGATCCTACCTCTACGTCACGGACGGAGGCTCGCTCCGGGTCGTCAACATCTCCGATCCCAAGGCTCCCTATCTCAAGGATTCCATTCCCGTGGGGGGAGCCTATGTCTCGACCATGGCTATAGCGGGGAACAAGGCGATACTCGGAATCCAGGCCAACAACATGCAGCCGCTCATCGCGAGCTTTGTCGACCTCATGCTCCCCGACAAGCCGGTCGTGGTCGGACAACTCCAGACGCGAGGCGGCAATGGCGGAAACTTGCCGGAAATGCGGTCATACGGCTCCCACGTACTCGCGCCCCAGCTCATGGCGGGATCCCAAGAGCAGGCCTTCATGGCCATCGAACTAAGGTGAGCAAGAATCCTGCCCGCATGATTCCGTGTGTCGCGGATCACCGGCCGCGAGCCGTCAAATCGCCTCCGGACGAGCGCGATGCCGCGCCGGGGTGCGCCGAGGCCATTTTCTGATGAGACTTCGAGAACGGAGGGAGACCATGAGTCATCGTGCCGCGCTTTCCTGCGTCTTGGCGGCGGCGCTTTCGTGCGCCTGCAAGATGCCCCTTGTCACTCCGCAAATGGTGGAATCCGCCAAGGATTCCGCCGGCTTGACCGCGGCCGCTTCGAACAAGACGGTCCTCCTTGATTGGGTGCCCGACCCTACGGTCGCATCCTATAGTCTCAGGTTCACGAGAAACGGGAGCCTCCCCTCATCGACCAACGGGGAAAGCCTTGCGGACGTGAAACCTCCCTTGAAGGTCTCGGGGCTCGCGAACGGCAATCTCCATCTTTTCACGGTGACGGCGACCTTTCCAGGAGGACAGACCAAGGAGCTTGGCCTCGTCCGGGCGATACCCCTGTCCGCCGCCTCGCTCGCACCCCAGGCGAAAGGCGAGATCGGGCAGATTCGGGTACGGTGGCCCGCGATCGCGGCGACCGACAGCTTCCTGGTCGAACGAAGGTCGGGAGAAGCGGGAAGCTTCGTGAACCTCGGGGTCGTCTCGGGTTGCGAGTACATCGACCGGGATGTCGCGGACGGCGTCGATTACTACTACCGGATCAAGCCCGCGGCCTTTGCCGACCTGGCGAGCGAAGCGAACGCGGCCCGGCCGGCGATGGCCATGAAGTCGGCCTATCTCGCCCAAGCCCTGCCTTCCGCGGATCGCAGCCTGGACATCGGGACGAGCGGGAATTTCGCCTATGTCGCCGAAGGGACGAAAGGTTTTCGCGTAATGAACATCCAGGATCCGGCCAATCCGGTCGATCTCGGAACATTCGCCTTGCCTATGGGCGCCGGCCTGACCGAAGTGACCGAACTGGCGGTTTCAGGCACGTGGCTGTGCCTCGTCGGGAGCGGACCCCTTGTGGTTTATAAACTCAACACCACCACCGGCGCGGCGACGTTTCATCTTTCCGTCACGGTGCAAAAGCCCTACGCGGGGGCGAGCGACCAGGCCGCGAGGGCCGTCGCCATCAAGGGCGACTACGCCTATGTCGCCTGCAACAGCCAAGGTGTCCAAGTCGTCAACCTGAACACCGGCGCCATCATCCAGACCCTTGATTCCGGTCTCGAAGCGAATGTTTGGGATGTCGTGGTCTACAAGGACGCCTATCTCGTCGTCCAGACCAACAGCTATGTCGGTCCCGGCAATCCGCTCAACTCCGTCGTGATCAAGGTCTATTCGATCGCCGCAAACGGAAGTCTCGTGGGCCTTGGCGCAGGGGCCACAAAAAGCCTGGGGATATGGATGGACCCCAGAGCCACTCTCGCCGTCGCCGGCGACATCCTCCATGTCCTTGTCTACCAGAAGTGGGTGACCCTTTCCTTGGCCACTCCGGCGACGCCTGTCCTCCTCTCGACAAAAAGCTTTGCCCCCGCGGCCATGGGCATAAATATCGCCGGCAATCGCTGTCTCGTGTTCGGCGAACGCTACGGCGCCCAAAGCGCCCTGGCCTACGAGTACGATGTCGCCGATCCGGCCAATCCGGTCTTGGCCGCGAGCTACGAGCTTCCGATGGGCGGGTGGGGCGCGGCGATCCGCGATTCGGCCATCCTGATCGCCGCCGACGGCGGCGGGGTCCAGGTCGTCCGCGATCCGCGGCGCTTCGCCGCCAAGAAGGGTTTCCTCAGGCTCGCGGGCAACGGCGAG
>JAEUJG010000236.1 GCA_016794765.1 Spirochaetaceae bacterium
GCGAGCTCGGGGCCGGCGCGGCCGGCGCGCGGGCGCCGGAGAGCCGGCCGTCGGCGCCGAACTCGAGGTAGGGCACGTCGTCGTAGCGGCCGGCGTTGTTCCAGAAGGTCATGCCGAGGTTGGTCGCGTCCAGGACGCCGAGGGCCTGGCGGCGCACGTACTCGAGGTCGTAATAGGCGCGGTCGTAGCTCACGTTGAGGAAAAAGGCCTGGACGTAGGGCCGCACGGCGATCCGCTTCCTCGCGATGGCGCTGTTCCGGAGGCTGCCCACCTTGTAGATCCGGTAGGGGCGGAGCTCGGCCGGGGGCTCGGCGAGGAAGGACTGCTCGAAGTGCGAGGGGTAGAACATCGGGCAGATGACGTCGACGTACTTGGCGAGGACCTCGACGTCCTGGCCGGTGCGCACGCCGGAGCGGTACCAGCCGTTGGCGCCGTAGATGTCGATGCTGATCGGCGCGGGAATGTTCTCGCGGGCGAAGCGGAGGAAGGAGGCGAGGGCGCTCTCCTTGTCCATGCCGGGATCGCGCCAGCGGAAGGAGGCCTGGTCGATGTTCTCGCCGTCCGTCGGGAAGCGGATGTAGTCGAACTGGATCTCGTCGAAGCCGCGGGCGATGATCTCGTTGGCGATGGCGACGTTGTAGGCCCAGACCTCCTCGCTGTAGGGGTCGACCCAGTACTCCTTGATCGGCTCGCGGACCGTCGCCGGGACGGCCGGGGCCGCGGGGACGGCGGGCGCGGCGGGCGCGCTTCCGGGGGCGGGCTTGGGCCCGTAGGGGCTCGGCGCGCCTGAGGCGGCCGGGGCGGGCGCGACGGGCGCCGGCTCCGCCTTGACGGTGTTGTAGCCGCGCCAGGGCGCGTTCGTCGCCTTGTCCCAGATGGCGTACTTGCCGCCGCCGTGGTTGTAGATCACCTCGTCCTTGAACACGACGATGCGCGCGATGAGGTACACGTTGCGCGACTTCGCCTCCGCGACGAAGCCCTCCACGTCGAGGGGGCTCGAGCTCTTGCCCATTTTCTTGAGGAGGGGGTCGCGGGGCTCGAAGCGGAGGCGGCCGAAGTCGTCCTTCAGGTCCACGACGACGGAGTCGAGGGAGCGGTCGGCCATCAGCTTCCAGTACTTGTCGCGGCTTTCCTTGTGGACCATGAAGCCCGTGGTCAGGTAGAGGCCCTCGCGGCCCTCGGCCTTGGCGCGGTGGGGCTTGCGGTCCTTGAAGGCGACGAGCCAGAGCTCTGAGAGCGAGCTGGGCGCGCCGCCCTCGGCCCAGGAGAGGGAGAGGAGCTGGGGCTCGGGGAGGGCGGCGACGGCCGCGGCGACCTTGGCGCCCGCCGCCTCGTCGCGGGAGGCTTTGCCCGTGGCCGGGTCGAGGCGCTTGACCGCGCCCTCGGTGACGAAGCGGAGGGAGCCGTCGGGCCTGGGCGCGAGGGATTCGGCGACGCCGAAGTCGCCCGTCTCGGCGTAGGCGGCGCGGAAGGCGCGGGTGGCCGCGTCCCAGCGGTAGATCCGGGCGAGGAAGCTGTTGGAGGCCCACATGCCCGGCGCGGGCGCCGGGGCGGGCGCGGCCGCCGTGCCTGCGGCCGTCGGCGCGGGAGCGGCCGGGGCGGGCGCCAGGACCAGGTCGGCGATCTCCTCGACGCTCGTGGTCCCCTGGAGCAGGGTGAGGCCGGTGTTGAAGGGAGCCCAGCCGGCGCCGGCGGCGAGCCTGCGGACGAAGAGTCCCTTGATCGGATGGGAGGCCCAGGCGGCGGTTTCGGCGGTGCCGGGGTAAGGCGCGAGGAGGGCGGCCTTGAGACCGGGCGTCGCCACCGGGGTGCCGAGGCTTTCCCAGTTCCTGCCGCCGTTCCGCGAGAGGTAGACCGCGTCCTTCGTGCAGGTGACGAGGCTGTCGGGGTCGGCGGCGTCGCGCTCGAGGTCCTTGAGGTCCTGCGCCTCCTGGAGGAAGGACTTCAGGCCCTTTTCGAAGCGCTTGTAGGTCTTGACGGGGAGGCCGCCGGAGCGGTCCTCAAAGCGGACGAGGTCGGCGCTGAACAGGATTCCCTTGGAGGTCAGGAAATACCAGCCCTGCGGTACGGGAAGGATCTTCTTCACCTCGCCCTCCGTCCAGAGGGCTTGCGCGGCGGCGCCGGTCCCTCCGGCCGCTCCGGCCGCGGCGACGCGGTAGAGGCCCGTGTCGGTGCCGGCGAGGAGGTCGGCGCCCAGGAGGGCGAGGGGGCCATCCGTGGCGGCGTCGAGGCCGGGCTTGGCGGCGGGGGCGGCGAGGAGCTTCGGGACGAAGAGGAAGCCTCCGGCGAGCAGGGCGGCGAGGACGAGGGCGCCGCCGAGGGCGGGCCGGGGACTGCGGACGTTCATGCGTACTCCGTTCGGGTGCTGTGCGCCTATAGTAGCGGAGAGGCGGGGCTTTGATAAGGCGGCGGCGGCCGGTCCAGCGCGTCCGCGGCGACGGCGCGCGAGAAGAGGCGCGAGAGGACCTTGGCCCCGACGAGGAGGAGGGGGATGACGAGGAGGCCGGCCAGGCTCCTCGTCAGGAGGAAGAAGTCGTAGAAGCCGTGGATGAGCACCGCCCAGAGTAGGCCGCGCTTCCAGGCGCCGGCCGCCGGGCCTCCGCGCGCGCCCCTTCCCTCGATCTTGGCCAGGCCGATGTAGTAGCCCATCACGCCGGAGGCTATGGCGTGGAGCGGCACGGCGGTGAAGGCGCGGAGGAGAAGGAGGCCGAAGTCGCCGTAGCCGTAGAGAAAGTCCTCCACGAAGGCGAAGCCGAGGCTCACGCAGACCGCGTAGACGATGCCGTCGGCCCGTTCGTCGAACTCGGGCCGCCTGAAGAGGTAGCGTTTGACGAAAAAGAGCTTCACCGACTCCTCGACGAGGCCGGCGACCAGGAAGGCTTCGATGAAGGCGCCGAAGAGGCCCGAGCCCCGCGGGAGGACGTAGCCGAGGCCGATCTCGATGAGGGCGGCCGGGATCACGGCGAGGAAGCCGAAGAGGATGCTCCGCGAGATGAGGCCGAGGGGTTCGGGACGGGCGCGGTCGCGCCGGTAGACGTAGCCGATGATGGCGAGCGCGGGCAGGGCGGAAAGGCCGAGGGCGGCCAGGAGCTCGAACATGGGAAGGAGTATAATCGCCCCTACGCCCCGGCGTAAGTATGCGGAAGACCGACGTCAGCGGCCCGCCGGCGAGCCGGCCTGCGGCCCTCGGTCCCTCAGTCCGGGATCGGCGCGGCCGGGACCGGGGAGTCCGGGGCCTCGTCCTCCAGGTTGCGGCCGTAGAGCCGCGAGAGCCTCGCGAGTTCGGCGGCCAGGGCGGCGGAGAATTCGCCCTCGCGGAGCCGCCAGGCCCAGTTGCCGCCCAGGGTCGAGGGGGTGTTCATCCGCGCCTCGGAGCCGAGGCCGAGGAGATCCTGCATCGGCGCGACGGCCCAGGCCGCCGTCGACTTCCAGGCCTCGCGGAGGAGGGCGCGCGCGGGATCGAGGGGCCGGCCGCCGAGGTAGTCCTCGAGGTAGGCGCGCTCCTCCGGCTTGGCCTTGGCCAGCCAGCCCGCCAGGGTGTCGTTGTCG
The DNA here is from genome assembly GCA_016794765.1 of Spirochaetaceae bacterium. GTDB lineage: Bacteria > Spirochaetota > Spirochaetia > Treponematales > Rectinemataceae > JAEUJG01. Next base: position 3,550 of record JAEUJG010000236.1, read on the forward strand.
TGGGTACCCGTATAGACGACGCAATGTTCGGGGTAGTTGTGCGGCAGGAAGCCGTTCCTCGGGTCGAAGGCCGTGCCGCTCTCCGCCGCGTCGAAGGCGAACTGGAGGATCTTCATGCCGGGCAGGCCGAGCCCGTCCCGGAGCGCGCGCACCTCCTCCGTGATGAAGCCCAGGTCCTCCGCGACGATGGGGATCTCCGCGCCGAGGGCCCCGCGCACCGCGGCGAAGAGGGCCTCTCCGGGAGACTTCCGCCAGCGGCCGTGGCGCGCCGTGCGGTCGCCCGCCGGGACGGCCCAATGGGCCTCGAAGCCGCGGAAGTGGTCGATGCGGACGGCGTCATAACGTTGGAGGGAGGCGGCGATCCGCCTGATCCACCAGGCGAAGCCCTCCTCCTCGTGGGCCTTCCAGGCGTAGAGGGGGTTGCCCCAGAGCTGGCCGTCGGCGCTGAAATAGTCGGGGGGCACGCCCGCCACCTCGAGGGGGCGGCCGCGGGCGTCGAGCTTGAAGAGCTCGCGCCGGGTCCAGACGTCGGAGGAGTCGAGGGCGACGAAGATGGGGAGGTCGCCGACGACGGCGATGCCCCGCTCGTTGGCGGCCCTTTTGACGGCGGTCCATTCCTCGTCGAAGAGGAACTGGAGGACCTCGATCCGGGCCACCGCCTCCGCGCGGGCCGCCCGGGCCGCGGAGAGGGCGGCGGGGTCGCGCAGGGCCAGGGGCTCGGGCCAGAGCTCGCACCAGAGGGACGAGGGCTCTCCGGTTTCACGGGCCAGCTCGTCGTACTCGGCCTTGATGGCCAGGAAGAGGGCGTAATCCTCGAGCCAGGCCGCCTCGCGGGCGCGGAAGGCCTCGTAGGCGGCGCGCCGTTCCGCGCCGGCGCCGGCCAGGAAGCGCCGGGCCGCCGTCTCGAGGAGGGGCCGTTTCCAGGCGGTGAGTTCGCCGTAGTCCACCCGCGCGGGATCGAAGGGGCGGGGCGGCGCGAGGTCGGCCTTGTCGAGGAGGCCTTCCTTTTCGAGCAGCTCGAGGCTGACGAGGAGTTCGTTCCCCGCGAAGCTCGAGAAGGGCGCGTAGGGCGAGTCGCCGAAGCCCGTCGGTCCGAGGGGCAGGACCTGCCAGAGGCGCTGTCCCGCCTCGGCGAGGCGGTCGACGAAGCGGAAGGCCCCGCTTCCCAGTTCGCCTATCCCGTAGGGACCGGGAAGGGAGCTAGGGTGGAGGAGGATTCCGGAGGAACGGTTCATGCGCATGGGCTCTCCCGTGGCGGCGGGCCGTGCGGCGCGCCTCAAGGCCCAGTATAGCGCAATAAACCGGTTTAGCAAGAGGGGCGGGGGCGGCTTCCCCGCCTTCCCGCCATCGGCCGCGCCGCGGTCCCGCCCGCCCGCCCGCCCGGACGCGCGGCATCTTGCCCGATGCCCGTTGTCGTTCTACAATGGAAGTTCACCAGTTTCGACATTTTCAGGAGGTAATCGAATGAAGAAGCAGCTTCGCTTCGTCGCGCTCGCCCTCGTCGCCTTCATGGCGCTCGGCTGCGCCACCGGTCCGAAGGCGCCCGCGCCCCTCGCGACCGAGGTCGGCATCGTCATCGCCCACACGAACGATATGCACTCCCGCGCCGTCGCCGGCAAGGTCGAGCTCGGCTACGACCGCATCGCCAACTACGTGAACCGCCTCAAGCTCGCGAACGCCAACGTCCTCGTCATCGACGCGGGCGACACCCTCCACGGACTGCCCTTCGCCAACCTCGAGCGCGGCTCGAGCATCGTCAAGCTCATGAATGCCGTGCCCTACGACTACATGACGACCGGCAACCACGACTTCAACTACGGCACGAGCCGCCTCCTCGAGCTCCAGAAGCAGATGAAGTTCCCGATCATCGCCGCCAACGTCTACAAGGACGGCAAGCGCCTCTTCAAGCCCTACGAGATCCGGAACGTCCAGGGCGTCCGCGTCCTCGTCGCCGGCGTCGCCAGCCCCGAGACCGCCTACAAGACCGATCCCAAGGGCCTCGAGGGCGTGACCTTCACGAACCCCGTCACCGAGCTCCGCACCCTCGCCAACGAGCTCGCGGGCTCCTACGACGTCTTCATCCTCATCTCCCACATCGGCCTCGACCGCTCCAGCGACCCGACGAGCGACCAGATCGGCATGTCCGTGCCCGAGATCGACGTCATCATCGACGGCCACAGCCACACGACCCTCGAGACCGCCGCCAAGGAAAACCGCTCCAACGTCCTCATCGCCAGCACCGGCTCCTACGACTCCGGCCTCGGCGTCGTCGAGCTCAAGGTCGGCGTGAACCGCAAGGTCGTCTCCAAGGCCGCCCGCACCGTCACCGTCGCCAACACCCCCGAGCTCGCCCCCGACGCCCAGGTCAAGGCCATCATCGACGAGCTCAACGCCGGCATGAAGCCCATCCTCGCGGAGAAGGTCGGCGCCACCGCCGTCGAGCTCGTCGGCAAGCGCGAGATCGTCCGCACCTCCGAGTCCAACCTCGGCAGGCTCATCGCCAACTCCATGCTCTTCGTGACCGGCGCCGACGTGTCCTTCATCGGCGGCGGCGGCGTGCGCGAGACGATCCCCGCGGGCGACATCACCAAGAACAACATCTTCACGGTCCTCCCCTTCGGCAACTACATCCAGACCGCCAAGATCAAGGGTTCCGAGTTCGACGCGATCATCGAGCACGGCGTCGGCAAGCTCCCCGCCGCCGACGGCCGCTTCCCCCACTTCGCGGGCCTGACCTACACCCTCGACGCGACCCAGCCCGCCGGTTCCCGCGTCTCCGCCATCATGATCGGCGGCAAGCCGGTCGACGAGGCCAAGGAATACGTCTTCGCCGCGACCAACTTCAACTACAACGGCGGCGACGACTTCAAGATGCTCGTCGGCAAGAAGATCCTCAACGAGTTCCCGAGCGACGCCGAGGTCTTCATGGCCTACGTCAAGAAGCTCGGCACCGTCACGGCCGACAACATCGAGTTCAAGAAGTAAGGGCGCCTGGCGCGCTCGCCGCGGCCGGGGCGGAAAGCCCCGCGCGGCGACCGGCCTTTGGCCCCACGCCCCCTCGCCCTACGGGCGCGAGGGGGCTTTTTTGTTCGTGGAGCCTTGGTTCTAACTGATATTTCCCGGTATAGGCTCGGGAAAACGGGAAAAAACCTGATGACAAATTCCCGGGAGAGTCCTACAATGTTCCAAAATCCCCGGCCGAGCCGGTTCATGGTGAACCTGGAAGGCCTTGGGATAGTTGGAGGTATCCTTTGAAAAACTTGAGCAAGGCGATCGTCCTTGGCCTGGCGGCGATCTTCGCCCTGGGCTGCGCCGGCACCCCGAAGGCCCCGGCCGGCCGCGAGGTCCAGATCGCCGTCATCCACACGAACGACACCCACGGCCACCCCCTTCCCTTCGCCGACCACGGCGTGCCCGAGGTCTCCGGCCTGCCCGCCATCACGACCCTCGTCGGCCAGACCCGCGCCGAGTTCGAAAACGTCCTCGTCCTCGACGCGGGCGACTTCAACACCGGCCGCCCCGAGTCCAATTTCTTCAAGGCCGAGCCCGACCTCGTCGGCTTCAACCTCATCGGCTACGACGCGGTCGCCCTCGGCAACCACGAGTTCGACAACACCCGCGAGGTCCTGGAGGCGCAGAAGGCCCTGGCCGAGTTCCCCTTCCTCTCCGCGAACGCGAAGACCAAGGACGGGAAGCTCGTCGCCGACGCGCCCTACATCGTGAAGGACTTCCAGGGCGTCCGAGTCGGCGTCTTCGGCCTCACGACCCGGGAGACCGTCACCATCGGCAGCCCCGAGATCGTCAAAGACCTCGTGTTCGCCGACGAGATCGAGACCGCCAAGGCCATGGTCGCGGAACTCCGCGGCAGGAAGAAGTGCCAGGTCGTCATCGCCCTCACCCACCTCGGCCTCTACTCGAACGGCGAGGAGGGCTCCCGCGCCCTGGCCGCCAAGGTCCCCGGCATCGACCTCATCGTGGACGGGCACACGCACTCCCAGATGAAGGAAGCCTTCGTCGAGAAGGGCGTGCCCATCGTCCAGGCCTACCAGTGGGGCCTCAACGTCGGCCGCGGCGTCCTCACCGTCAAGGACGGCAAGGTCGCGGGCTTCTCCTGGAAGGCCCTCACCGTCAACGACAAGAAGGCGGTCAAGGCAGCGGACGGCTCCACGACCTACGAGCCTGTCGGCCCGCAGTTCGAGACCAATCCCATCGTCAACGCGAAGCTCATCGAGTACGGCTACAAGGTCGAAAGCCTCCTCGCCGAGAAGATCGGCGAGGCCGCGGCCGTCTTCCCGAACGCTATGAGCCGCAAGGCGGAGACCGAGATCGGCTGCCTCGTCGCCGACTCCATGAAGTGGAAGCTCCGCGACCTCGGCGTCGATTTCGCCATCGTGGGCGGCGGCAACATCCGCGCCGACCTGGCCGCGGGCCCCGTCACCAAGAAGACCGTCTACACGATCCTGCCCTTCGACAACAGCCTCGTCGTCGTCACCCTCAAGGGTTCGGAGCTCAAGGAGCTCTTCGACTTCGTCGCGACGATCCCCCAGGGCAAGGGCGGCTTCCCCCAGGTCTCCGAGGGCGTCTCCTTCACGATCGACTACGACAAGGGCGCCGCCGAGGACATCCTCGTCGGCGGCAAGGCCATCGAGGCCGGCCGCGAGTACAAGGTCGTCACGAACTCCTACATGGCCGCGGGCGGCGACGGCTACGCGGTCTTCAAGAAGGGCCGCGCCTACGACAGCTCGATCTACCAGCGCGACGCGATGGTGGAGTACCTCAAGTCCCTCGGCGCGCCCCTCGCGCCGGCGCTCAAGGGCCGGATCAAGGTGATCGGCCAGAAGACCGCCTACCTTTTCGCGGAGTTCGTCCGCGCGATCTAGTTCTTTCGGGCCTGGCCCCGGCCCGGCCGCGAAACCCCGAGCACAAGCCCCCGTCCGGCCCGCGCCCGACGGGGGCTTGTTTTCCTTTCGGTCATGGGATACTGTTTCGCGAAACGGT
>JAEUJG010000241.1 GCA_016794765.1 Spirochaetaceae bacterium
CAATACCAGGGCGAAAAGGATGAGGCCTCCGGGTTTGAGGCCTCCGGGTTTGGGGGTTCCGGCTTTGGGGGCGGGTCGGCGCATGGATCGGCGGTAACTATAATGCCCTCGGTCCCAAATGTCGATAAACCTAGTAACGCCATGGAAAGCATCATCACCGGCCAGAAGGTCGCACGCCGCCGTCCCTACCTCCCCATAGCAGCCCCGCGCGACTCGGGCGCGAATCCCCTCGCCTTCCAGCACCCAAGCTCGCGGAAAATCGGCTCCGAGGCGAGCCGGGCCTCGGCCGCGCCCGGCCGCGGCTACGCCGACCGCCCCCTCGAACTGGGCGGCGAGGCTCTTTTCCGCTCGCCCCTCGGCGGGCAGCGTCCCCGGCCCCGGACCGCGCCCTTCCTTCGGCCGGAGGAACCCCGCCGCCAGGAACCGAAGCGCCGCCGCGACCGGAATTCGGGCGGCCGGGGCCTCCGCGCCCTGTGGAACCTGCTCCGCGGCCAGGCTGGTCGCCTGGTCCAAACCGCCGGCGCCCCTACCGGCGCGGGGCTCCGGAGCGCCAGCCGCCTGGCCGGCGGCGCCCTCCTCTTCATCCTCGCCGGCGCCGGCCTCTACCTCGCCTTCGCCCCGCCGATCTTCCCCCTGCCCGAGACGGGACTCCTTCCCGCCGAGAACTCGGGCGCCGACCTCCTCCTCTCCTACCTATCGCCGGAGCTCGCGGAAGCCGCTCCCGAGGAGGGCCTCGACGCGCCGCCGCCGCCCAAGACCCTGGAGGTGGCGACCTACAAGGTCCGCCCGGGCGACAATCTCGGCGGCATAGCCAAGCGCTACGGTCTCTCGATCGACAGCCTCATCAGCATGAACGGCGTCAAGAACGCGACAAGCCTCAAGGCAGGGACCGAGCTTCGCGTGCCGAACATGGACGGCCTCGTCCATGTCGTCGCGAAGGGCGAAAGCCTCGGCGGCATCGCCAAGCGCTACAAGGTGGAGGTCAGCCTCCTCGCCGACGCGAACGACCTCGGCACCTCCGTGGTTCGGCCGGGGCAGAGCGTCTTCGTCCCCGGCGCCAAGCTGCCCGAGGCCGAGCGGAAGCGCTTTTTCGGCACGAGCATCATCTGGCCGGTGCGGGGAACGATCAGTTCCTACTACGGCTACCGCGCGGATCCCTTTTCCGGCGTCCGCCGCTTCCACGCGGCCATCGACATCGTCGCGGCGCCGGGAGTCCCGGTCAAGGCGGCGATGGACGGCCGCGTCGCCGACCGCGGCTACAACTCCGTCTACGGCAATTACGTGATCCTCGCCCACGCCGACGGCGTCCAAACCATGTACGCCCACCTCATGTCGTATTCGGTCGCCGTGGGAAAAAGCGTCGCCCAGGGCGCCGCCATCGGGCTCGTCGGCAACACCGGCTACAGCACCGGACCGCATCTCCATTTCGGCATCTTCAAGCGCGGCCAGCCGACCAATCCCCTGAAAATGCTCAAATGACCATCGCAAGCGCTTGAAGCGCCCGACCGCGAAACGGTATCGTAGGCCGGTCGCTTCCCGGAGGAAATCGTGCGCAAGTTCGTCATCGCCCTCGTCTCGGTTCTCGCCATTTTCGTCTTCATCCAGAATTACAGCGCCGAGCGGCTCGATGGCCCCCGCGCCCTGGAAGCCCGGGCCGAGCTCATTCCCTAAGGCTCCCCCCGCCGGCCACGCCGCAGGCCGCCTCGCGGAGTCCCGCCGGCGGCGAGACAAGCGTCCGCGGCGACGGCCGACCGCCGCCCCTCCTCAATCGGAACTTCCCGCTCATCGTTGTTGTTTTTTAACCCTTCCGTGGTATTTTTCTTCGTGGAATATCCTGAATCCCACTTCAAGCTTCCATCTGTCTACTTTCCTATACCGTCACCACAGACAATAGTACAAGACTGTATACGTTTCCTCGACATCCGTGGAGCACCACCGCCTATCGCTTTTTCTATTTCCAATCTGCACAAATAAATAATTTCACTTCACAATTCCTTCCTCTAATTGGCACGCTTCCTGCACTAGTATTAGCGGAGCCAATGAAATGAACACCAAGACCGTAAGCGACACCAAGGAAGACGTCCTCCACTCCTATTACGCGGCCATCAAGCGAGTTCCGCTCCTGACCGCCGACGAGGAAAGGGAGCTTTCGAGCCGAATCGCCCAGGGTGACGAAGAAGCGCGGCGCCGCCTCATCGAGGCCAACCTCCGCCTCGTCGTCAAGATCGCCCGCGCCTTCGTGACCCAGGACATGCCCCTCGTCGACCTGATCCAGGAAGGCAACGTCGGCCTCATCAAGGCCGCGGAAAAATTCGACGGCGGCCGGAACGTCCGCTTCTCTACCTACGCCTCCTGGTGGATCAAGCAATCCATCACGCGCTCCCTCGTCAACAGCCGCCGCGCGATCCGGCTTCCCCACCGGAAGGAGGAGCTCCTCCGCCGGATCCAGAAGACCTACAACACGCTCACCCAGGTTTTCCAGCGCGAGCCGACGCCCGCCGAGATCGCCGCCGAACTCGCGATCCCCGAAAGCTCGGTCGAGGCCGTCATGGGCATGTCCTCCGCCCTCCTCTCCCTGGACACGGAGAGCGGCGAGGATTCCGGCTCGGTCATCGATGTCTTCGAGGACTATACCTACAGCCCCGACGGCGAGCTCATGCGCGCCTGCCTGCGCGAGGAAGCGGTCCGCATGCTCGAGCTCCTCCAGGAAAAGGAAAAGCGCATCCTCCTCTACCGTTTCGAGTTTCTGAACGGCGAAAAATTCACCCTGAAGCGCATCGGCACCGAGCTCGGCATCTCCCCCGAAACCGTGCGGCAAATCGAAAAGCGCGCCATCAAGAAGCTCAAGGACGGCGCCGCCGAATCCATGGGTTACGCCCTGTCCTGAAGGCACCGCCCTTGCCCATCGACGGGGGCGGCGCTATAGTCCCTTGCAGTGTCCCCGCGAAAATCCAGCCGACGCGCCGGCGCCCGAGGCCCAAGCCCCCGCGAGCGGCGCCTCTTCCTCCTCACGAGCCTGGCCTTCGTCGGCTTGGCCTTGGCCGCCAGCCTGTACCTCGGGGGCCGAGCCGCAGTGAATCCGCCGGTCGGGAAGGCCGCTGCCTCGGGCCCGAGGGAGCCTTCCCCGCCTTCGGCGGCCGCCGGTAACCCGGAAGCCGCCGCCGGGAGCCTCGGGACAAGCGCCTCCAACGAAGGGGACCGCGACCTCGCCGGACTCAGGAGCACGGCTGAACGTTTTTCAGGGGCGCGACAGGTTCCGCCCGAAAAGACGAACGAGCCCCGGAGCCTCCCCGCATCCTTCAGGCCGCCCCGGGAAACGCGGCCCGCCCGAAAGGGCTCCCTCATCTTTGTCATCGACGACGTGGGCTACAACCTCGCCGAACTCGAGCCCTTCCTCGCCCTGCCCTTTCCGATCACCTTCGCCGTCCTGCCCGGCCTGGCTCATTCGCGCGAGGCGGCGGAGCGGATCCGGGCCGCGGGCAAGGAGCTCATCCTCCACCAGCCGATGGAGGCCCAAGGCGGCCAAAATCCGGGCCCCGAGGCCATTTTCCTCGCGGACAGCCCGGAAGCGGCGGCCGCGCGGCTCAGCGCCAACCTCGACAGCCTTCCCGGCGCCCGCGGCTTCAACAACCACATGGGCTCCGCCGTCACCAGGGACGAGGTCCTGATGACGGCCTTGCTGACGGTTGCCAAAATACGGGGAATCTACTATCTTGACTCGCTCACCGCGCCCGACACCGCGACCGCCCGCGTCGCCGCCAGGACGCGAATCAACCACTGGGAGCGCGACGTGTTCCTCGACAACAGCCCCGACCGCGTATCGATCGTCCGCTTCATCACCGAAGGCAAGAAAAAGGCGGACAAGGGCGGCCCCGCCGTCATGATCGGCCACGTCTGGTCCGCCGAGCTCGCGCAGACCCTCGCCGACCTCTACCCCCAGCTCGTCGCGGAGGGATTTTCCCTCTCCACCATCTCCAAGTTCATGCTCGATGACGCCGATGAGAATTCTGGGGATTGAGTCGTCCTGCGACGAATGCGCCGCGGCCGTCGTCGAGGACGGACGCCGCATCCTTTCCGACGTCGTCGCCACGCAGATACCTTTCCACGCTAAATACCAGGGCGTCGTGCCCGAGATCGCCAGCCGCAAGCACACCGAATGGGTCTACGGCGTCGTTGAAAAGGCCCTGGCCGAGGCCGGCGTCCGCCCGGCGGAACTCGACGGCATCGCCGTGACGGCGCGGCCGGGCCTCGTCGGCTCACTCCTCGTCGGCATCCAGTTCGCCAAGGGCATGGCTTATTCCCTCGGCAAGCCCCTTGTCGGGGTCAACCACATCTTGGCCCACCTCTACGCGCCCCAGCTGGAGGCGCCGGTCGCCTACCCCTTCCTGGGCCTCCTCGTCTCCGGCGGCCATTCGATCATCTGCCGCGTCGAGGACTTCGACCGGATCGAGGTCCTGGGCACGACCATCGACGACGCGGTCGGCGAGGCCTTCGACAAGGTCTCCAAGTACTACGGCTTCGGCTATCCGGGCGGCGCCGTCATCGACCGACTGGCGGAGTCGGGCGACGAGACGGCCTTCGCCTTCCCCAAGCCCTCGCTCCACAAGGGCGAGCACCGCTACGACGTCTCCTACTCGGGCCTGAAGACGGCGACCATCCACCAGCTCGAGCAATACCGGAAACAAGGCGCCGCCGCGAGCCCGGAGAACATCGCCGCCTCCTTCCGCAAGGCCGCGGTCGACATCCTCCTCTCGCGGGTCTTCCGCGCGGTGGAGGACACGGGCCTCCGCACCGTCGTCGCCGGCGGCGGCGTCGCGGCCAACGCCTACCTCCGGCGCGTCCTGGCCGCCCGCTCCGACCTGGACGTGCGCTTCCCGCCCCTCAAGCTCTGCGGCGACAACGGCGCCATGATCGCCGGCATCGGTTGCCGCTATCTCGAGCGCGGCGAGAGCTCCGGCTTCGACCTCAACGCCGCCGCCCGCGTGCCGCTCTTCCGCCGCATCGGGCGCTGATCTCCAGAATTCCCTTCAATCAAGAGCCCAGCCCCCGCGCGTAATCCCGGCGGGAGGCGGCATGAAACGACACCCGCAGGGTCATGGCCCGAGGATCTCGGCGGCGCTCGAGGCGGCGCTCGCGGCATCGCTTGCGATGGCGCTCGCAACGGCGTTACCGGCGGCGGCCGAGGCGCCCGAGTCCGGCTTCCTACCCGCCACGTCCACTGAAGCGGCGGGGGGGCCGGCACCTGAAGCCGCGGCCGCGGCGCCGCTGCCGGTACCGCCGCCGCAGGCGGGACCGGTACCCGCGCCCGAGGCGGAGGCGGCCGCCGCCGCGTTGCCGGCGCAAGCGCCGGCGCACTCGACCGCAACTCCGGGGGCAGCCGCGTTGCCGGCGCAAGCGCCGGCGCGCCCGGAGTCCTCGGCCGCGGCCGCGGCCCTGGCCCGCTTCCTCGGCGGCTTCGAGGCGGAGATCCTCGCCGGCCCCGTCCTGGGGCTCGAGCGGGCGCTCCGCGGCGGCAGGCTCGCGCTGGGCGCGGGCTACGCCCCGAGAGGCCTCGGGCTCGGCGCGCGGGCCGGCCTCGAATACGACGCGGCCTTCGGAGCCTGGATCGGCCAGGCCGAACTCCGCCTCCTCTTTGGTTCCGACCTCGCCCTGGGCCTCGGCGCCGAACTGCCCTTCGGCGACTTGCTCCTCGTCGAACCGCGGAGCGGCGCTCGCCTCTCCCTCGGGCCTGCGGCGGTCCCGATGCGGTTTTCCCTCGAGGCGACCGCGATCGAGCTGAGGCCAGTCCGCTCCGGAGCGAGGGGCGGCGCGGGACCGCGGCTCCTCCTCTCCGGCGAGCTCTCCTGGTCGGCCTACCGGCTCCTCGAAATCCTCGCCGCCGACGGCGGGCCGGCGCCGCCCCTCGCCGGCCTCCTCGCCCCGGAAAGCGGCTTCGCGGCCGGACTGCGGCTCGGCCTCTGCCTGCGCCTGGCGTGGGCCGGGCGGTCCGGCGCCGCGACCACGGGCGGCGCCGCGACCACGGGCGCCGCGCGCCCAAGCGGCATCGCACCCACGGGCGGCGCCGCGTCGGGCGGCGAGCCGGGGGGAAAGCCCGCCTCGCCGCGAACAGCCCCCGCTCCTTGACAGGCCGGGCGCCA
>JAEUJG010000355.1 GCA_016794765.1 Spirochaetaceae bacterium
CATGGGCGGCGCGCACACCTACCTGAAGCGCGCGGAGCAACTCGATCCGAAGCGGCTGGGCGTCAAGCTCGCCCTGGCGGCGCTCCACCTGCGCCGCGGCGACAGCGAAAAGGCGGTGGCCCTCTATCTCGCGGTGCTCGAGGAGAGGCCCCGCGACGCCCTCGCGCGGCGCGGCCTCGCCTTCCTCCGCCAGGGAGGGCTCGAGGAGCGCGTGCCCGACCTCGTCGATTCGGGCAGGATCGCGCGCTTCTACCCCCGCGCTCCGGGCCTGCCTCCTTGGGCCGCGGCCGCGCTGACCCTCGTCCTCCTCGCCGTCGCCGCCGCCGCCATCTATCCGGCCGCCCGCGCCCTCTACGCCAAGGCGGATGCCGCCCGCGCCCCCCGACCCGAGATTGCCGCCATCGCCCTCGGCGAGGCCGAACGGAAGGGGCTCGTCGGCTCCGGGGGTAGCTACCGCTACATCCTGACCGAGGCCGAGGCCCTGGCCTCCTTCGAGCGGGCCAAGACCGCCTTCCAGCAGTACCGCGACAACGCCGCCCTTGTCGAGATCAACCGCCTCCTTGGTTCCAACGTCGGCCCAGGGGTCAAGGACAAGGCCCGCGCCCTCAAGGCCTATGTCCAGGCGCCCGATTGGCGGACCCTCCGCGACGCTCCGTCCTACGCCGACGTCCTCCGCGATCCCGGCCTCTACGAAGGCTGCGCCGTCGCCTGGAAGGGCCGGGCGGCCAACGTCCTTCCTGGCGCCGCCGGCACGCTCTTCGACTTCCTCGTCGGCTACGACACCAAGCGCCGCCTCGAGGGCATCGTGCCCGCCCTCATCGCCGATCCTTCGGTCGCCGTCCCGGCGGAGAAGGCCTTTGAGTTTCTGGCCCTGATCGCGCCCGCCGGCGCCGCGGGGCCCCAGGCCTCGGCCGGCCTTTCCGCCGGCGCCCCGGGAAGCCCCGGCGCGGCCGGCGCGAAGCAGGCGGGCTTTTCCCTGCAGGGCGTCGCCATCCACGAACTTTCGGAGGAATAAGCATGCGTGCCGTACTCCAGCGGGTCGCCGACGCGAGCGTGTCGGTAGAGGGAAAGCGCGTCGGCGCCATCGAGCGGGGCATCCTCGTCTATCTCGGCGTCGGCGCCGGGGACGGAAAGGACGACGCCGCCTGGCTCGCGGAGAAGGCGGCCAACCTGCGCATCTTCGAGGACACCGAGGGCAAGATGAACCGCTCCGTCCTCGACGAAGGCGGCGCGGCCCTGGTCGTCTCCCAGTTCACCCTCTTCGCCGATGCGAGGAAGGGACGCCGTCCCTCCTACTCGGACGCCGCCCCCCCCGAGGCTGCCCGCGCCCTCTACCTCGACTTCGTCGAACTTCTCCGCGGCCAGGGCCTCGGCGTCGAGACCGGCGAGTTCCAGGCGGAGATGGCCGTCTCCTACACGAACCTCGGTCCCGTGACCATCCTCCTCGACTCCAAGAAAGCCTTTTAAGCCGCCGGCCAGGCGGCGAGTCGCCCGACACAAAAAAAGCCGCCCGGCTGGATCGCCGGGCGGCTTTCGTCATTACGACTTGGTTCTTACTTGGACTTCTTGGCGGCCGGCTTCTTGGCGGCGACGGCCTTCTTCGCGACGGGCTTGGCTGCCTTCTTGGCGACCGGCTTGGCGGCGGCCTTGGCCGGGCGGCCGCCCTTCTTGGCGGCGACCGCGACCTTCTCGGCCTTGGCCTTGGGAGCGGCGGCCTTCACGGCCTTCGCGGGAGCGGCCTTCTTGGCGGGAGCCTTGGCCTTGGGGGCGGCGGCTTCCTTTGCCTTCTTGGCGGCGGCCTTCTCCTCGATCACGGCCTGTGCCGCGGCGAGGCGGGCGATGGGCACGCGGTAGGGCGAGCAGGACACGTAGTTCATGCCCACGGCGTGGCAGAACTTCACGGAGCGGGACTCGCCGCCGTGCTCGCCGCAGATGCCGACCTTGAGGCCCTTGCGGGTGGAGCGGCCCTTCTCGATGGCCATCTTGACGAGCTGGCCGACGCCGGACTGGTCCAGGCTGACGAAGGGATCCTGCGCGAAGATGGCCTTGCCGCCTTCCTTCTCGGACATGACGTAGTCGGGGAGGAAGCGGCCCGCGTCGTCGCGGGAGAGGCCGAGGGTCATCTGGGTGAGGTCGTTCGTGCCGCAGGAGAAGAACTCCGCGACCTCGGCGACCTCGTCGGCGAGGAGGGCGGCGCGGGGGATCTCGATCATCGTGCCCATGAGGTAGGTGACCTTGGAGCCGGCCTTCTTGATGATGGCGTCGGCGATGGCCCTGCCCTGGTCGACGAGGATCTTGAGCTCCTTCTTGTCGATGGTGAGGGGGATCATGATCTCGGGGAGGACCTTGACGCCCTTCTTCTCCATCTCCACGGCGGCCTCGATGATGGCCTGTACCTGCATGTCGAGGATCTCGGGGTAGGTGATGCAGAGGCGGCAGCCGCGGTGGCCGAGCATGGGGTTGGACTCGTGGAGCTGGTCGCAGCGCTGGCGGATCTTGTCGGGGCTGAGGCCCGTCACCTTGGCGAGCTTGGCGACGCCGGCGTCGTCCTTCGGGGTGAACTCGTGGAGGGGCGGATCGATGAGGCGGATGGTGACGGGCTTGCCGTCCATCGCCTTGAAGATGCCCTTGAAGTCGTCGCGCTGGAAGGGAAGGAGCTTGGCGAGGGCCTTCTTGCGGTTCTCGAGGGTGTCGGCGACGATCATCTCCTGGATGGCCAGGCGGCGCTCCTCGGTGTCGAAGAACATGTGCTCCGTGCGGCAGAGGCCGATGCCCTCGGCGCCGAGCTCGACGGCCTTCGTGGAGTCGTAGGGGGTGTCGGCGTTCGTGCGGATCTTGAGCGTGCGGATCTCGTCGCACCAGCTGAGGAGGGTCTTGAACTCCTTGGTCTGCTCGGGCTTCTTGAGGGGGAGGGAGCTGGTGAAGACCTCGCCGGTGGTGCCGTTGAGGGTGACCTCGTCGCCCTCCTTGAGGACCTTGCCGCCGACCTTGAGGGTCTTGGCCTTCTCGTCGATGTCGAGGGCCTCGCAGCCGACGATGCAGCACTTGCCCCAGCCGCGGGCGACGACCGCCGCGTGGGAGGTCTTGCCGCCGGTGGCGGTCAGGATGCCCTGGGCGGCGTGCATGCCGCCGACGTCCTCGGGGCTGGTCTCCTTGCGGAGGAGGATGACCTTCTCGCCCTTCTGGGCGCGGGCCTCGGCCTCGGCGGCGGTGAAGACGAGCTTGCCGGCGGCGGCGCCGGGGACGGCGTCGATGCCGACGGCGACCTTGAGCTCCTTGAGCCTGGCGGCGCCGACGGTGGCGACGTCGATGACGGGGTAGAAGACGCCCTCGATCTGCTCGGGGGTGATGCGCGCGATGGCCTCGGACTTCGTGATGAGGCCCTCGTTCACCATGTCGACCGCGATCTTGAAGGCCGCGGAGGGGAGGCGCTTGCCGGTGCGGCACTGGAGCATGTAGAGCTTCTCGTCCTCGATCGTGAACTCGAGGTCCTGCATCTCCTTGAAGTTCTTCTCGAGGGTCTTGCGGACCTGGCAGAGCTGCTTGTAGGCCTTCGGGAGGCGGGTCTCGAGCTCGATGAGCTTCATCGGGGTGCGGATGCCCGCGACGACGTCCTCGCCCTGGGCGTTGATGAGGCAGTCGCCGTAGAACTCGTTGGCGCCGGTGTTCGGGTCGCGGGTGAAGCAGACGCCCGTGCCGGAGCTGTCGCCCTTGTTGCCGAAGACCATCTGGACGACGTTGACCGCCGTGCCCTTGAGGTCGGTGATCTTCTCGACGCGGCGGTAGGTGACCGACTTCTCGGCCTCCCAGGAGTTGAAGACGGCGTCGATGGCGCCCCAGAGCTGCTGGATCGGGTCCTGGGGGAAGTCGTCCTTCTTGTTCTTCTTGTAGAAGGCCTTGAACTCCTCGCAGAGCTCCTTGAGGTTCTCGGCGGAGAGTTCGGTGTCGTTCTTGAGGCCGAGCTTCTTCTTCATCTCGGAGAGCATCTCCTCCATCGGCTCCTTGGAGAGGCCCATGGCGGTGGTGGAGTACATCTGGATGAAGCGGCGGTAGCTGTCGTAGGCGAAGCGGGGGTTGCCGGTCTTGGCGGCCAGGCCCTCGACGGACTTGTCGTTGAGGCCGAGGTTGAGGATCGTCTCGAGCATGCCGGGCATCGAGCGCGCGGCGCCGGAGCGGACGGAGACGAGGAGGGGATCCTTGTTGTCGCCGAGCTTCTTGCCGACGGTCTTCTCGAGCTTCGCGACGGCGGCCTTGACCTCGTCGACGATGGCCTTGGGGAGCTTCTTGCCGGACTTGTAGTACTCCTCGCAGGCGGGGATGCCGATCGTGAAGCCGGCCGGGACCGGCAGGCCGATGTTGGTCATCTCCATGAGACCGGCGCCCTTGCCGCCGAGAATCTCCTTGCTGGTGACTTCGCGCTCCGCGACGCCGCCGCCGAAAGCGTAGACGAACTTGGTCTTGGCCATCTGTGTTTATTCCTCCGTACTAGGGTAGGTTCGAGTGGGATACCGAATAAAACTATAGCAAACGACAATACGTGTCAAGGAACGGGCCCGCGCGCCCCCGCGGGGGCCGCCTCCCGTCCGCGCGGGGTGGGGACGATTCCGGGCCCTCCGGGAGCGGCCAAACGCCGCCGGAGGGGGGCTGGTGAAAGCGCACAACGCGCCGTTTACATGTTCAGGACGAGGGTGATTACGGTGAGGTCGGCGCCGGGCATCTGGTTGACGAGGGACTCGAACTTGACGTTCACCTTCTCGCAGGCCTCGGAAAGGTAGGAAAGGTAGTAGAGGCCGAGCTCGGTGTTGGCGTCGCCGTCGGGGAGCTGCTTGTAGAAATCCTGGAGGCTCTTCTTCTTGAGGTCGGCGTTCTTCTTCTCGTCGAAGGCTTCCTTGACGTTCTGGTACTCGGATTCCTTGTTGTAGAGGGTGATCTGGAGCCGTCCCTGGGTGCCGATGGAGGCGTTGCGCGAGCCGATCTTCCAGGACAGGTAGACGAGCTCGCCGCGGCGCTCCAGGGAGTCGATCACCTGCCGGCGGATGTTCGGGTCGAAGAGGACGGCGTTCATGTCCACGGCGCCCTTGAAGATCGCCTTGGCCTCCCGCTTCAGGTTGGAGTTCTCGGCGTTCATCGCGAGCTCCATGATCATGAGGGAGACGTACTCGGCGATCTTCGACTTCTCCATGTACTCGGCCAAGGAGGTGCGCACGTCCTTGAGGAGCTGTTCGTAGCCGTCGGCGCCCTTGAATTTGGCGATGATGAACCAGGTGAAGGGCCGGAGGTTGCCGAGGAACTTCTCGGAGAGGAGGAGCTGGACGTTTTTCTCCTCGGGGAGGAGGGCGGAGTTCTTGCTGATGTAGGCGCGCATCGGCGCCAGGATCTGCTGCTTGATCTCCTGCAGGTCCTTTTCCTTGTCCTTGAGGACGGACTGGAGGAAGGTGTCGTTTATCTTGGTCTTGTCGTCGATGATGTTGGCGGGATTGAGTCGGTTCCACTTTTTGATGACGTCGCTCGCCAGGACGCGGGCGAAGATGTAGGAATCGTATTGGCGGTAGAGCATCGAATAGACGACGAGCTTGGAGAGGTCCATGATCTCCTGCCGCGAGGTCATGAATTCGCTCTTGGAGATCTCGACCTTGGAGATGTAGTCCACGAGCATCATGCGCTGGAGGGAGACCGGGCTGAAGCTGTCGAGGATGATCCCGTACTCCTCGACGTTGTCGGCGAGCTTGAACCGCTTGAGGTTTTTCCCCTTGCGGATGAAGAAAGAGGTGCCTTCCTCGGTGAGCACGACCTTGACGGGGAGATCCAAAACGCTCTTTCTTTCCTGCATCCGCGCCCTTCGTTGACCAAACGTTTTTGTCAGGGCTGAGTATAATCCATTATCCGCGCCGGGTAAACAGTATTGACGAGGAGAAGCGGCCTCCCTATGCTCGAAAGCCTGATGCGATGCCCAGCTCCGTTCCGCGCGGCCCTCCTCTTCGCCGCCTTCGCCGCGCCCCTCCTCGCGGCGCCCCTCGGCGGGAGCCCCGGAGCGGCCGCGGGCGCGGCTTCCGCCGGGACCTCGGCGCCTGCGGAGGCCGCCGAGCCGGCCGGGAGCCCGAACCAGGCCGCGGGCGCGGCGGCCGCGGGCGCCGCGGCATCGGGCGGCGCCGACGAGGCCTTCGAGCGCCGCGTCGAGTTCCACCTCGCCGCCCTGCGCGAAGCGGGGCCGCGGCCCGAGAATTCGGCCGGCGAGCGCGCCGCCATCGCCCATGTCGAGCGGAGCATCGCGGCGGCGGGCCTCCTTTCCCGCGACTACGGCCTCGCGCGCCCCGGCAAGGGCAATTCCGGCTCCAGGATCCTGGAGGCGACCGTCGCGGGGCGGCTCGAGGAGCGCCTGGTAATCGCCGCCCCCCTCGACGCCCACGAGGACGCCGCGGCGGGGGAGGGCGACGCCGGCCTGGCCCTGGCCCTCGCGGCGATGGAGCGCCTGGCCGCGGCCCGCGCCGCCGGCGCGGTTCCGTCCGTCGGGGTGAGCTTCGTCTTCCTCGGGGCCGAACGGCGGGGCCTCCGCGGCAATCCCGACGAGGACGGCTACGGCTCGGCTTCCTGGATCGCGGGGCGGAGCGATTCGACGCCCCTCGCCGTCGTGTACCTCGCCTTGGACGCCTGGCCCGGCACCGTCGGCCTCCGCGCCGGCGGTTCGGGCCTCCTCTCGCCCTTCTGGCACTACGACCGCTCCCGGCAGGCCCTCGCCGCCTCGGGGCTTCCCTTCCGCCTCTACGCGAACCGCATGCAGATCGAGCGCCTCGGCCTCTCCTCGACGCCCAGCCCCGTCGCGGCCTATCTCGCCGCCGGCATTCCCGCGGTGGAGCTCCGCGTTTCCGCCACCGGCAAGGCCGCCGACGCGGGGAGGGAGCCGTCGGGCGGCGGCGCCGCCGGCTTCGCCCGTTTCGTCGACGCGCTCGTGGCGGGGAATCGGGAGGGCTTTCTCGCCACCTGGGACCGCCACTATCTCGGCTTCCAGATCGGCTCGCGTTCCCTCGTCATCCGCGAGAGGAACTACATCGCCTACCTCGTCGGCTTCTGCGTCCTCGTCGCCGCCTTCATCATGGTCTTCACGGGCTTCCACCACGAGGCGACGCGGCATTTCCTCAGGCGCCTACCCTCGATCGTCGCCCAGGTGTTCCTCCTCTTCGCTGCGACCGCCCTCGTCTATCTCGGCGGGCGGCTCTTCGGCGCCGTCGAGAGTCTCATCTTCGGGTCGGGCCGGGCCTGGACCCTCGCTCCGCAGGCCTTCGCCGCCGCCCGCGTCGCCGCGAGCCTCTTCCTGACCCTCGCCCTCATCTCCTACCTCGTGGAGCGGGGCTTCCTGAGCCCCAATCCCTATTTCTACGAATTCGCCGCCCTTATCTTCCTCGGCGCCGACCTCTTCTTCTTCACCGCCGTCCAGACCTCCCTGGTCTTCTATTTCGTCTGGGCCTTCGTCGTCGTGGCCGCGAGCCTCGCCGCCCGCCGCGCCGTCGCGAGCCTCGTCGCCTACGCGCTCATGTACGCGCCGATCCTCCTCCTCCTCGCCGAACTCGCGGCGAGTCCCGACCTTTCGCTCTACGGCCGACTCGTTTCGCCGACCCTCGCCGACGTCCTCGTGCTCGCGGCCGGCATCCTGCCCTTCAACGTCTTCACCGCGAGCCCCCTCCTTTTCTTCCGGCCGCGCAGCAAGGGCGGAAGGCGCCGCGAGGCCGCGCTTTTCATCCTGGTCGCCCTTCTCGCCGAGTGCGTCGCCATCGGCTTCGGCCTCGCCGTCTCCGGAGCCGCCAGGCAGGGCGGCCCCGCCTCCTTCGTCCTCGCGGAACGCCTCGACCAGGACTCGGGCGGCTTCAGCCTCGAGGTCTCCGGCGCGCGGCGCGTCGGCGGGATCGAGCTCGCGCGGGGCGGCGAAACGCTCCGCCTGGCCTCCGCGGGAGACCGCGCCGTCGTCTCCGGCGTCGACCGGGGGCGATGGGTTTCCCTCGCCACGCGCCGCGGCGGCTTCCTCGGCCGAAGCCTCTATCGCCTCGAGCTTTCCTTCGCGCGGCCGCCCCACCGGCTCAAGCTCGGGCTGGAGGGCCGGGAGGAGCTCAGGGTTTACGACTGTTCGCTGCCCTACGAGGCCTCCATCGACGGGCGGAGCGTCGCGATAGCCGTCCCCGGCAATCCCGGCTCGCCCCTCGCCTTCGACCTGGCCGTGCCCGCGGGCTTCGAGGCGAGGCTCCAGGTCGAGGCCTGGTATCTCGAGCCGCTCGTGCCCTACGAAAATCCCGGCCGCCACCCCCTTTCGCCCGGGAGCTGGTCCCTCGTCGCCTCCTTCCCCCTCGGCGGTCCGGCGGAGCCGTGAGCCTCATCTTCCACGTCGACCTCGACGCTTTTTTCGCCTCGGTCGAGCAACTCGACCATGAGGAATACCGCGGCCGGCCCGTCGTCGTCGGCGCCGCGCCGGGGCGCCGGGGCGTGGTCTCGACCTGCTCCTACGAGGCCCGCGCCTTCGGGATCCGCTCGGCCATGCCCATCTCCGAGGCTTACCGACGCTGTCCGGGCGCCGTCTTCCTCCCCGTCCGCATGGAACGCTACGCGGAACTCTCGCGTATCGTGATGGAAACCTTCGGCGAGTTCTCCCCCGACGTGCGACCCCTCTCCATCGACGAGGCCTTTCTCGACATGACCGGCACGGAAAGGCTTACGGGTCCGGCGCGCGGGGCGGCGACGGCCCTCAAGGCCCGCGTCCGCGAGCGGACGGGCCTCGGCATCTCCGTGGGCGCCG
>JAEUJG010000374.1 GCA_016794765.1 Spirochaetaceae bacterium
AGCCTTGGTGCGGAACCTGGGCGCCTTCGAGGCGGAGGTCGGCGCCACGCTCGGCGAGCAGCGCGAGGGCTCGCGCCTGGCCCTGGAAGGGCTGGCCGCCGTCAGGGACGCGAGCGCGCGGGTCCGCGAGGGATCTCTGGAGCTCGGCGAGGGTTCCCGCGCGATCGGCGCGGAGATGGACGAGCTCGAGCGCGCGACGGCCGCGCTCCGCGACGCGGCGACGGGGATCTCGGCGCGGGCGGGCGACATCTCGGCGGCGGCCCGGGCGGTCTCCGGCCTTTCGCGGCGAAACAGCGAGGCCATCGATTCGGTGCAGGCGCTCCTCTCCCGCTACGTGCTCGACCCGACCTGCCCAGACGGCGAGGCGGCCGCAGGGGCGGCGGCCCAGGGCGCGGCGGCCCGGGACGCGGCGGCTCCGGAAGACTGAGGCCGGGGCCGCCCGGCCCGGCGGCACTTGCGCTCGGGCGCTCTCTTCGTACAGTATACGCTCGCGCGGTCCGCGATGACCCGCCTCCGGCCTCCGCCGCTTCCCGCCGCGGTTCCGGGACGGCGCGCCGCGCGCCAAAGGAGCATCCCGTGATCGATCCCCGCCTGAGAAAGCTGGCCCAACTTCTCGTCACCTACTCGACCAAGGTAAAGCCCGGCGAGAAGGTACTCATCCAGGACAACAACGTGGAGGCGGCCTTCGTCGCCGCCCTCGTCGACGCCGTGCACGACGCCGGCGGCCTCCCCTTCGTGACCCTCCGCGACAAGACCGTCGAGCGGGCCCTCTTCCGCCGCGCGACCGAGGCGCAGTTGGAGCTCCAGGCCAGGTTCGAGCGCGACCGGATGGCCGAGATGGACGTCTACATCGGCTTCACCTCGATCCGCAACCTCTCCGCCTGGTCCGACATGCCGACCGACAAGCTCGAGCTCTACAACCGCCACGTCTGGAAGAAGGTCCACATCGAGACCCGCCTTCCGAAGACCCGCTGGGTCGTCCTCCGCTACCCCTCCGCCGCCTTCGCGCAGATGGCGGGCATGAGCGAGGAGGCCTTCGAGGACTGGTACTTCGACGTCTGCACGATGGACTACGCGAAGATGTCCAAGGCGATGGATCCCCTCGTCGACGTCCTGGCGCGCACGGACCGCGTCCGCATCGTCGGGCCGGGCACCGACCTTTCCTTCTCCGTGAAGGGCCTGCCCCCCGTCAAGTGCGACGGCGGCCTCAACATCCCCGACGGCGAGGTCTACACGGCCCCCGTCCGCGACTCGGTCGAGGGACGCATCACCTACAACACGCCGAGCGAGCACGACGGCTTCTGCTTCGAGAACATCTCCTTCGAGTTCCGGGGCGGCAAGATCGTGAAGGCGACGGCGAACGACAGCGCGCGCATCAACAAGGTCCTGGACATCGACGAGGGCGCGCGTTACGTCGGCGAGTTCGCGATCGGCGTCAATCCCTTCGTGACGAAGCCGATGAAGGAGACCCTCTTCGACGAAAAGATCGCCGGCTCCATCCACTTCACGCCGGGCAATTCCTACGACGACTGCTTCAACGGCAACCGCTCGGCCCTGCACTGGGACCTCGTCCTGATCCAGACCCCGGAGTGGGGCGGCGGCGAGATCTGGTTCGACGGCCGCCTCGTGCGCAAGGACGGCGTTTTCGTCGTCCCCGAGCTCGAGGGCCTCAACCCGGACCGCCTCAAGTAGGCCGGAAGCGGAGCGGCGGACTCGATGAAACCGGGCGATTTCGGCTGCGTGGTCCTGGACCTCGACGGCACGCTCTACCACGCGGGCAAGCCCTTGCCCGGCGCCGCCGAGGCCGTCGCGCGGCTCCGCGCCGCGGGGCTCCCCGTCCGCTTCCTGACGAACACCTTCTCCACGCCGCCCGAGGCGGTGGAGGCGCGGCTCCGGGGCTTCGGGTTGGAGGTCCGGTCCGGCGAGCTTTTCACGCCGCACCGGGCCATCGCCGCCCACCTGGGAGAACGCCTGGCCGCCAAGCCCGCCTTGCGCGTCCACGCCTTCCTGAACGATGCGACCCGCGCCTTCATGGACTATCTTCCCGCCACGGTCGAAGAGGCTCCGGACCTTCTCCTGGTCGGCGACGCCGACGAGCGTTGGAGCTACGGGGCCTTGGACCGGCTCCTCGGCTTCCTTCTCGGCGGCGCGGAGTTCGTCGCCTCCAGCCCGGCCACGACCTTTGTCGGCAGGGACGGCAGGCCCCATCTCGACACGGGCGCCCTCGTCGCCCTGCTCGAGGCCGCCTCCGGCAAGCGGGCGCGCGCGATGGGCAAGCCTTCGCCAGAGCTCTCGCGGCTCGTGGCCCGCGGCGCCGGCGTCCCGGAGGAGTCCCTGCTCTTCGTCGGCGACGATCCGGCGGTGGACATGGCCGCGGCGCGGGCCGTCGGGGCGCGCTCGATCCTCGTGGAGACGGGGAAGGGCGCCGCCGCGCCGCGGATTCCGCCTCCCGACGCCGTCATCCCCTCGTTGGCCGCGTTGCCGGCCTTCCTCGGGCTGGCCTAGCCGAGAGGCGGCGCCGGCGCCTCCAACCGACACCGAACCGCTTCGCCCCGGGAGCGGTCATCCCATCCAGCCGAGGCGCCGCGCGGCAGCCCGAAGAAGGACAGCATGAAACGACTCGACGCCTACGTCCCCGTCTCCATCCACCACGAAGCCTCCGACGCGGCCGACGAGGTCGCCGCCTTCAGCCGCGAGCGGGACCGCATCCGCTACGTCATGGAGAAGGCGGAAGGCTCCGGCAACCGGACCATGAGCAAGCTCATGAATGTCATCTTCGTCTCCGGCCTGGCCATCCTCCTCGCCGGCCGCTTCCTCCTCGGGAGCCTGGACGACATCCTCTCCCTCGAGTGCGGCCTTCTCCTCGTATCCATGAAGATCATGTGGATGATCCATCTCCAGGAGCGGCACAACCACTTCCTCTTCTGGATGCTCCACTCGATCGAGTACCGCCAGGAGGAGATCCTGTCCCGGCTCGAGGCGCGTGACGGCGGTGTTTCCGGCCGACCGGCCGCGACCGGAGAGGCGCCGCGTCAGCGCGCGGCCCCCTCCGCGACGGTCAGTACGACGACCGGCGCTTGATCCCGCCCTCGATGCCGAGCACGACGGCGTCAACGGGCGGCTTGCGGGCCGAGCGCTCCCGCGCCTCCAAAAGGAGCTTGAGGAGGCCCGAGCAGCAGGGCACCTCCATGATGGCGATCGTGACGCTCGCCGCGCCCTCGAGGAGGACGGCGAGCTTGTCCACGTAGATCTCGCGGCCCTGGTCGAGCTTGGGGCAGGCGATGACGAGGCCGCGGCCCGCGAGCAGGTCGGCGTGGAAGGAGCCGAGGGCGAAGGCCGTGCAGTCCGCGGCGACGAGGAGGTCGGCTCCGGCGAACTGGGGCGCGCGCGGATTGACGAGGTGGAGCTGGATGGGCCAGTGCGTCAGCGCCGAAGGGGCGCCGGAGGGCTGGGCGCCCGCGGCGGGCGCGCCCGCGGCGGAGGAAGCGGCGCGGGCGGGCGCGGCGAGGGGCGCGAAGCGCCGGGAGGCCGAGCCCGGGCAGCCGCCGCCGCATCCCTCCCCGGCGCCCTTGGGCGCCG
>JAEUJG010000300.1 GCA_016794765.1 Spirochaetaceae bacterium
TTCGGGCGCGGGCCGGTCGCGATGCCCGATCATCGCAGGCCGGCGCCGAGAGGCGCCGGCTTTTTGTTTCGCCTAACGCTTGCCCTGCCCGCAGCGCGGACAGGAGAGGAGGGCGAGGGGCGCTTCCAGGCCGGCCTCGTCCAGGAGGGCCCGGTCGGCGAGGAGTTCGCGCGCCGGGCCTTCCGCCAGCACCCTGCCGGCTGAGAGCACGATCACGCGGTCGCACATCTCGTAGACGAGGTCGAGGTCGTGGGTCGCGACGAGGCGCGTCTCGGGAAGGCCCGCCAGCGTGGCCATGAGGCGCCGGCGCGCGCGGGGATCCAGGGCCGCCGTCGGTTCGTCCAATATCAGGGCCTCGGGTCCCATGGAGAGGACGGAGGCGATGGCGACCGCCCGCTTTTCCCCGCCGGAAAGGCGGAAGGAGGGGCGGCCGGCGAGATGGGCGACGCCGACCCGCTCCAGGGCGCTCCGGCAGCGCGCCGCGACCTCGGCCTCGGAAAGCCCCATGTTCCGGGGACCGAAGGACACGTCGGCCTCCACGCTCGTCATGAAGAGTTGGTCGTCCGGATCCTGGAAGACGTAGCCGATCCGGCGCCTGGCCTCCGCGAGGCTTCCCTTGGAGAGGATCGTTCCCGCGACGCGGATGCTCCCCGCGTCGGGCGTGAGGAGGCCCACGAGGAGCTGGAGCAGGGTGGACTTGCCCGCGCCGTTCGCGCCGACGAGGCCCACGCACTCGCCCTCCGCCACGTCGAAGCTTATGCCGCCCACCGCGCGGTTGCCGTCGGGGTAGGCGTAGCCCAGGCCCTCGGCCTCGATCCGCACGCCGCTCATCGCGTGGGCAGCCCCATCGCCAAGGCTCCGAGCGCGCCCGGCAGGTCGACGAGCCTGCAGGCCAGGAAAAAGCCGCACCAACCGAGGACATAGCCGAGGTCGCCCGCCCCGAAGCGCCGCTTCGCCCCGCTCCGGTATTCGCCGTCAAAGCCCCTGAGGCGCATCGCGTCGTAGACGCGCCTCCCGCGGTCGTAGCTGCGGAGGAGGAGCCGCCCGGGCAGGGAGCCGCGGGCCTCGCGGCCGATCCCCCGCCTGCCCGGCGCCCGGAGCGCGTGCGCCCTGAGGCTCGTCGCCAGCTCCTCGAGGAGAAGGGCGATGTAGCGGTAGGTGAGGAGGAGCTGGAGGACGAGGACGCGCGGAAAACCCAGCGCCCGCATCGACCCGCCGAGCTCCTCCATCCGGGTGGTCGCGACGAGGAGCAGCGCGGCGGAAACCGTGAGCGCGCAGCGCAGGGCGAGGGAGGCGAAGACCAGCCATCCGCCGGGCACCGTGATGCCGCCCAACGCGACCGCCTCCCGGTCGAAGAGGGGATTGAGGGCGCCGATGCCGACGACGATCGGCGCGGCCAAAAGGAGCCGCTCCAGCAGGGGCCGCGCGGGCACCTCGGCCAGGCTCGCGGTCAGGAAGGGGTAGAGCGCGAAGGGCAGGAGGCCGACGAGCTCCCGGCGGGGACCGGCGGCCACGGCGACGAGAAAGGCGAGGGTGACGGCGAGCTTGGCGAAGGGGTGGCGGCGGTGGACGGGGCTTTCCCGGCGCGACAATTCCTCGAGAACGCGGACCCCGGAGATGGAGCGCACGATGTCCGGCATGGATCCTCCTTCCCCCGGCCTTTGGCCCCGGGCCTAGCGGCCGGCCTGTTCGCGGGCGGCGGCCTTGCCGCGGCGGGCGCGCGCCTTGGCGGCCTTCACCGCGAGGCCCGCGAGCGCCGCCAGGGCCAGGGTCAGGGCCCCGCCCAGAAGGCCGGCGACGCTCGTGCCGCCGTCGACCGCGGGCCAGCGCGTCGGGCCGGCCCCGGTCTCGGCCGCTTCCGCGTCCTTCGCTCCTTCGGTCGTCTTGAAGCCGTAGTCGGGCATCACGGCGGTCTTTTCCTGCAGGGCCTCAAGGCCCTTGTGGACCGTCCCTTCCGCCTCGAGCTCCGCGCCGCCTGAAACCTTCTCCATCGACCACTCGAGGCCGTCGGGGTAGGCGGAGGCGAACCAGGAAAGGACGCCGCCCACGAGGAGGGCCGCCACGCCGAGGACGGCGAGGGTTTTCCTGATCGACGCGG
The DNA here is from genome assembly GCA_016794765.1 of Spirochaetaceae bacterium. Lineage (GTDB taxonomy): Bacteria > Spirochaetota > Spirochaetia > Treponematales > Rectinemataceae > JAEUJG01. The sequence goes on from JAEUJG010000300.1 coordinate 2,099, forward strand.
CGCCCAGACCCTCGCGGGAGTCCGCGCGCTCAAGGATCTCCGGCGAGGTCTTGGCCACGAAGGCGACGATCGCCGCGGTGACGAGGCCTTCGACGAGGCCGATCGCGAGATGGATGGGCTGCATGAGGAGGGCGAAGGTGCCGAAGGGCAGCTCCGTCTTGCCGGAGAGGAGCGTCTCGAGGACGACCGCGAAGGCCCCGAGCTGGAGGCCGAGGACGGCGGCGAGCAGGGCCGCCCCGGACTTCCTTCCCGCTGAGGCGCCCGGACGGGCGAGCTTCCCGTAGACGAAGGGATAGGCGACAAAGCAGGTGAAGAAGCCGAGGTTGAAGACGTTGCAGCCGAAGGCCAGGAGACCGCCGTCGGCGAAGAAGAGAGCCTGGATGAGGAGGACGGAAGCCATCGAGAGGAAGCCGGCGTAGGGCCCGAGGATGACCGAAAGGAGGAGGCCTCCTCCCAGGTGGCCGCTCGAGCCCGTACCAGGGATCGAGAAGTTGATCATCTGCGCCGCGAAGACGAAGGCGCCCATCACGCCCATGAGCGGGATCTTCTTGTCGTCGATGTCGTTCTGGATCTTCTTGACGGAATGGGCGGCGACAACGCCGGTCGCCGCCCAGGCGATCGCTCCCACGGCGGGAGAGATCAGGGCATCGGCCATGTGCATGGTGACTCCACGGGAATGATGTGTCGAAAATGGTTCTCGCGCCTGCGCGCGACGATTTCGCGAGTGGGACAAGTATAGGAGAGCCGGGCGGGAAGGGTCAATCGGAGCGGGGCCGGCGCGGCGCCGCCGGACGATTGAAGGCTTCGTTGGAACCGTGTATTCTGGCCCCGGAGGCCCCATGGACTTGCGCGTATTCCAGGTTGATTCCTTCACCGACCGTCTTTTCGAGGGGAATCCCGCGGGCGTCGTGCTCAACGCCGACGGCCTCGGCGAGGAGACGATGCTGAAAATCGCCCGGGAGCTCAACAACTCCGAGACGGCCTTCATCTTCTCCTCCGAGAGCCCCGACTACGACATCGAGGTCAGGTTCTTCACGCCGACGAGGGAAGTTCCCATCTGCGGCCACGCCACGATCGCCGCCCACTATGTCTACGCCCTAAAACACGGCCTCCGCGACCGCGTCGTCCGGCAGAAGACGAAGGCGGGCATCCTCCCGGTGGAGATCGTCGCCGAGGAGGGCGGCCTCCGCATGGTCATGACCCAGGCCGCCGTGGAGTTCGGTCCGGTGATCGACGGCCGCGACCTGGCCGACCTCCTCGCCGGGCTGGGCCTCGGCGAGGGCGACCTCGAGCCGGGGCTGCCCGTCCAGGTCGTCTCCACCGGCCACTCCAAGGTCCTCGTTCCGATCAAGACCAAGCCGATCCTGGACTCGCTCGCCGCAAAGGGCGACCTTTTGGCCTCATTGAGCGCGCGCATCGCGTGCAACGGGTACTACGCCTTCACCTTCGACAGCCGGGAGGCGGGGATCCTCGCCAGCGGCCGGATGTTCGCTCCCGCGATCGGCATCGCCGAGGACCCGGTGACGGGCAACGCGAACGGGCCCCTCGGCGCCTATCTCACGCGCCACGGACGCATCCC
>JAEUJG010000441.1 GCA_016794765.1 Spirochaetaceae bacterium
GGCGCGACAGACAGCGCAACAGAAAGCAAACCGCCCGAGAGGGGCCGTCTTTCGATACCCGCCGGCGGCGCAAGCCCTCGGCGACGTCGGGGGCGGGCCAAACCCTCCCGGGTAAGGGTGAAAGGGTGGGGTAAGAGCCCACCGCGTTTCCGGCGACGGAAGCGGCACGGCAAGCCTCGCTGCGAGCAAGGCCGAACAGCGAAGGGCGACTCGCCCTGCCTCCCGCCCCTCGGGGCGGGAAGCGATTCGCGGGTAGGTCGCGCGGGAGCCGCCGGGAAACCGGCGGACGAGATGGATGGCGACGGCCCCGCAAGGGGTACGGAACCCGGCTTATAGGTCCGCCCTTTTTTTCTTTTTCAGCTCCGGCGCCCCGTAAAGAGCGCCGAACCGCAAGGCCGCCGGCAGGCGACGCAACCGCGCGAAACGCGGTCGTCGTTGACGGCGGCCTTCGTAGTATGGTACAAGATAGTCGGCGTCCCGGGGGCGCCGCAGGCGATGATGGAATCATTTTCTAAGACACTCGACGGCTATACCGGCAGCTTTGTCGCAAAGCGCAGGCGGAAGCGCCTTTCAATCCTCCTCGCGATCGTCGCCGTATTGACGGTGGCCGGCATCGTCGTGGCGCGCCTGTCGAGCGGCGGATACTTCGACGTCGGCTCCGGCAAGGCCGTGCCGAAGTCGGCCGTACTCGAACGCTGGCAGGCGCGCGATTGGGACGGCGTGCTCGCGTCCTGCGCCGCTTCGCTGGCCACCAAGCCCCTCGATCCCTTCTACCTCGGCTTCAAGGGCCTCGCCTCCTTCTACAAGGGACTCGAATTGCCCGAGGGCGAAGAGCGGGCCGCCTTGATGGACGAGTCGGTGGTCAACATCCGCAAGGCCCTGGTGCCCGAGGGTCGCGCCGCGCGCGGCCTGCCGCGGGCCGAACTCGAATATGTCCTCGGGAAAGCCTACTACCAGAAGGGCAGCGCCTATCTCGACGGCGCGGTGAAGTGGCTCGAGGCCTCGATAGCCAACGGCTATGTCGGTTCGGACAGCCGCGAATACCTGGCGGTCGCCTATGCCGGCCTCGGCCAGAGCGAAGCGGCCGTGCGCAACTTCGAGGCCGCCTTGCAGCGCCGCCGCTCGGACTTCCTCCTCGTCGCAGCCGCCAAGGCCTACATGGCGGCCAACCGGCCCGACCGGGCCGAGTCCCTCCTCCTCGAAGCGCTTTCGGCGAGCCAGGACGCCCTGGCCCGCGAGAAGTGCCGCTTCGGACTCGCTGACCTCTACGAGGCGCGCGGGGACGATTCCCGCGCCGCCGAGCAGCTGGAGTTCGCCCTGAAGGACGATTCCATGTCGGCGGAAGCGCATTACCGCCTTGGACTTTTAGCCCAGAAAAGGGGCGACAACCTCGCGGCCAGGGCCTCCTGGCGCCGCGCCGTCGCCATAGATCCCATGCACATGCCCTCGCGACAAAAACTAGCTGAGAAGCTCTAGCTTCCTACGGAGGTATCCACATCATGGCCACTCGCTCGATTTTCGACTCCTTCTCCCTCGATATCGGTATCGACCTCGGGACCTGCAACACGCTGATCTACGTCCGCGGGAAGGGGATCGTCGTCAACGAGCCCTCCGTCGTCGCCGTCGAGCGCGGCACCAACAAGGTCGTCGCCGTCGGCTCCGAGGCCAAGCGCATGCTCTGGAAGACTCCCGGCGACATCATCGCCAAGCGCCCCCTGCGCGACGGCGTCATCGCCGACCCCGACATGACCGAGAAGATGATCAAGTACTTCATCCAGAAGGTCATCAGCCGCCGCTTCTTCGTCAAGCCGCGCATGGTCATCGGCGTGCCCTCCTGCATCACCAAGGTTGAGGAAAACGCCGTCGTGGACTCCGCCTACAAGGCAGGCGCCCGCTTCGTGAAGGTCATCGCCGAATCCCTCGCGGCGGCCATCGGCGCGGACATCCCCATCTCCGAGCCCGCCGGCCACATGATCTGCGACATCGGCGGCGGCACGACGGAGATCTCCGTCATCTCCCTCAAGGGCATGGTCGTCACGAACGCCATCCGCATCGGCGGCGACGAGTTCGACGAGGCGATCATCAAGCACATCCGCAACGTCCACAACCTCATCATCGGCGAGCAGACCGCCGAACGCCTCAAGATCGAGATCGGCAACGCCAGTCCCGACAAGGTGATCGAGAAGGTGGAGATCAAGGGCACGGACGCCATCACCGGCCTGCCGCGCCGCCTGGAGATCGATTCCGTCGAGGTCCGCGAGGCCCTCCAGGAGCCGGTCACCCAGATCGTCGAGGAGATCAAGAAGACCCTCGGCCAGACGCCGCCCGAGCTCGCGGCCGACATCGTCGAGCGCGGCATCGTGATGGCCGGCGGCGGCTCCCTCTTGAAGGGCCTTCCCAAGCTCGTCGCCAAGGAGACCGGCGTCCCCGTCATCCTCGCTGAACGCCCCCTCGAGTGCGTCGCGATCGGCGCCGGCAAGTACTTCGAGACCATGCGGAGCCAGGACGGTTCCCAGAGCGTCTACGACAGCCTGAACATCTAGAGTTCCATGGCCGCTTCCCCGAAGGCGCCGAATCCCGACCGGATCAAGCGCGCCGTCCCGGTCGTCCTCCTCGCGGCGAGCCTCCTCGCCGTGACGGTCTCGACCCGCAGCCTCGCGGGGCTGCCGGAGCGGGTCGGCCTCACCCTGTTCGGCTTTTTCCAGAAGGGCTTCTCCGCGGTCGGCGATTTCGTCGCCGACACGGTCGCCTCCATAGCCGAACTCCGGCGCCTCCGAGAGGACTACGACGAGCTCGCCGCCAAGCTGGAGCGCTACACCAATCTCGAGCGCGGCGCCGCCGAGCTCCGGCAGGAGAACCTGCGCCTCAAGGAGCAACTCGGCTTCGCCGAGCGGCTCGCCTACGAGCGCGTGCCCGCCAGGATCGTCGCCAAGGATCCGGAAAACCTCTATGCGACCTTTGTCATCGACAAGGGCGTCGCCGAGGGCGTCCGCAAGAACATGCCCGTCCTGGCCTTCCAGGACGGCGTCGAGGGCCTGGTCGGACGGGTCCTTGAGGTCGGTCGCGGCTCCAGCGTTGTCGTGCCGCTCTACGACGCAAGCTCCTACGTCGCGGCCCGCCTGGCCACGAGCCGCCACGAGGGCCTCCTCACGGGCCAAGGCAAGGCCGACGACGCCCTCGTGATGAAATACGTCAAGAAGCGGGCCAAGGACGAGGCGCAATTCGGCGACATGGTCGTGACGACGGGCTTCGAATCGGTCTATCCGCCCGACATCGCGATCGGCCGCGTCAAGAAACTTCGCGTTCTCGACTACCAGACCTCGGTGGAGATCGAGGTCGAGCCCATCCTCGATTTCTCCCGCATTGAATACGTTTTCGTCGTCCGGCCGATTCCGCCCGAGGCGCCCGTCGATCCCGCGGCCCCGGCCGCCGTTTCCGCCCAGGGAGGAACGCGATGATCCGGACCATCCTGTTTTCCTCGCTCCTCCTCCTCGGCTGTTCCTTCATCCAGTCGACGTGGCTCGGGGCCATCGCCATCCTCGGCGTCGTTCCCGACTTGGCCCTCGTGGCCTTGATCTGGATCTCCTACAAGAACGGACTCGTGGAGGGGCCGGTCTCGGGCTTCCTCTCCGGCCTGGCCGAGGACGCCATCTCCGCCGCGCCCTTCGGCTTCAACGCCTTCGTAAAGACCCTGACGGCAGCCTTGGCGGGCCTGTTGCACGGCTCCTTCTACATCGACCGCCTTCTCTTTCCTTTCGTGCTCGGCGTCGCCGGCACCCTCGTCAAGGCGCTCGGCGCCGGCTTCCTTGCCCTCCTTTTCGGCGGCGGACTCCAGTCCTACGACTTCCTGGGACGCTCCCTCTGGCTCGAGGCCGCGTACAACGGCGTCGTCGCGCCCATCGTTTTCCTCCTCCTCGGCCTTGGGCGGAGCCTCCTCGTCACGGAATCCAAGCGCGAATGAAGATCGAGCATTCCATCCGCCCCGAGCAGGGCTCCTTCAAGCGCCGCGTCGATTTCCTCGGCGCGGTCGCCCTCGCGTTCTTCGTCCTCTATTCCGCCTATCTTTTTTACCTCCAGGTGGTGAAGGGCAACGAATACCGCAGCAAGGCGAGGAACATAGCCCGGCAGACCTCCCTCATCCCCGCCCAGCGGGGCGAAATCTACGACCGGGACTACCAGCTGCCCCTCGTCCTCAACACCGACTCCTTCGCCATCGAGCTCATACCCGCGGAGCTTCCGGCCGATCGCCGCGAGCAGCTGTTCGAAAAGCTGTCCGGCCTCCTCGGCGTGCCCGTCGAGGAGATCAAGCGCCGCGTGCCGCCCGCCTATTATCATCTCTTCCAGCCCGTGGAGATCGCCGGCTCCGTGCCCTACGCCACGGTGGCCTCCATCGCCGAAAGGATCGACGAGTTCCCCGGCCTCTCCTGGCACGCCAAGCCGGTCCGCAACTACCTTGAGACGGGCTCCCTGTCCCAGGTGATCGGCTATGTCGGCGACATCACGAAGGACGAACTCAAGCT
>JAEUJG010000462.1 GCA_016794765.1 Spirochaetaceae bacterium
GCCCGCCGCCCCAGTCCGGCCCTTCCGTGCCGGCAAGCCCGGCCCCGCCGGCCGCCCCCATCCGCCGGGCGGCCGCTGCCCGCCGGCCGCCCACCGCCAGGCCCGCCGGCCGCCCGATTGCGTAGAAGGCCTCTGGGCATATATAGTTAGCGGACATGTTGCGTTTTCTAAGCGAGGTCCTCTGGCTCGCCAAGGGGGTGCGGGTCTACGCCCTCGTCGGCGAGAGCGGCACGGGGAAAAGCTTCCGCGCCAAGCTCGTGGCGCAGAAGTACGGGATCGAGATGATCATCGACGACGGCCTCCTCATCCGCGGGGACTCCATCATCGCCGGCAAGTCGGCGAAGAAGGAGCAGATCTACATGTCCGCGGTCAAGACCGCCCTTTTCCACGAAAAGGCGCACCGCGACGAGGTCGCCCGGGCCCTCCAGCGCGAGAAATTCCGCAAGCTCCTCGTCATCGGCACCTCGGAGCGCATGACCACCAAGATCTGCGACCGCCTCCAGATTCCCCACCCGGTCAAGGTCGTCAAGATCGAGGACATCGCGAGCAAGGAGGACATCGCCAAGGCGGTGCGCTCGCGCAAGGTCGAGGGCAAGCACGTCATCCCGGTGCCGGCCCTCGAGATCCGGCGCAACTACCCCTCCATCTTCTACGACTCGATCCGCGTCTTCCTCAAGAAGAGCTTCGGGGCGGCGCCCGCCAGGCCCCGCCTCTACGAAAAATCCGTGGTGCGCCCGGAGTACGCCAAGCGCGGCCGCGTTTCCATCTCGGAGGCCGCCCTCTCGCAGATGGTCGTCCATTGCGTCGACGAGTTCGACGAAACGGTGCGGCTGCGCAAGATCAACATCCGCTCGGACACCCAGGGCTACCGCCTGACCATCGTCCTGGAGGTGCCCTACGGCACCAAGCTCGCCTCCAACGCCCGGGCGCTCCAGGAATACATCATCGAGAACATCGAGCGCTTCACCGGCATCCTGATCGAGGAAGTGAACATCGTCATCGACCGCTTCGCCACGCGCCGCTGACCCGGAGCTCCCGCCGGCCGGTTCGGGCCGGGCGAGGGGCTTTGACAGCTGCGTCGCGTTCTGGTAAAGTCTTTACAGCATGAAGGAGTATCGAGGCATACCGGCATCATCGGGCGTCGCCGCGGCGCCCGCCTTCGTCCTCCGCGAGGATGAGGAACTTTCGGTGCCGAGCTACGTCCTTCAGCCCGACGCCGTCGACGAAGAATGGCGCCGCTTCCTGGGCGCCGTGGAGAAGGCCAAGACCGAGGTCGAGGAGCTCCGCGACAAGGCCCGCGTCGCCGCCGGCGAGGAGCAGGCCGCAATCTTCGAGGCCCACCTCCTCATGCTCTCCGACCCGGACCTCTTCGACAACATCGAACAAAACCTCCGCGACACCGCCCGGAACATCGAGCGCGTCATCGTGGAATTCGAGCGCGAGCTCGTCGAAAAGCTCGCCGGCGCCGAGGATCCCTACCTTCAGGCCCGCGCCGCCGACATCCACGACGTCGCGCGCCGCATCCTTTCGCACCTCCTCCTCCGCGAGCGCCTGACCCTCGCCGACCTCGAGGTCGACGTCGTCCTCGTCGCCCGGGACCTCCTTCCCTCCGACATGATCTCGATGAACCGCCACCGCGTGAAGGCGATCGTCACCGAGGCCGGCGGCCGCACGAGCCATGTGGCCATCCTGGCCCGCGCCTTCGAGATCCCGGCCGTCCTCGGCCTCGGCGAGGCGATCGAGGAGTTCGAGGCCGGGGAAATCCTCGTCGTCGACGGCGGCCGCGGCCTCGTCACCTCCGATCCCGACGCGGCGACCATGGTCCGCGCCGAAGCCTCCCGAAACGCCGCCCTGGCCCTCGAGCGCGAGCTAGCCCTCCTCCGCGACCTGCCCGCCGCGACCACGGACGGGCGCCGTCTCCTCCTCAAGGCGAACATCGAGGTGCCCGAGGAGGCCCTGCCCGCCCTCGGGCACGGCGCCGAGGGCGTCGGCCTCTTCCGCTCCGAGTTCCTCTTCCTCCAGCCCGGCCACGTTCCCGGCGAGGACGAGCAGTACAAGGTCTACCGCCGCGTCATCGAGAGCATGGCGGGCCGTCCGGTCACCATCCGGACCCTCGACATCGGCGGCGACAAGGTCCTGCCCGAGCTCGGCGCCCTCGATGAGAAGAATCCCCTTCTCGGCTGGCGCGCCATCCGCTTCTGCCTCGCGAAGGAAGAGGTCTTCCTCACCCAGCTCCGCGCCATCCTCCGCGCCGCCGCCCACGGCGACGCGCGCATCATGTTCCCGATGATCTCCGCGCCCGAGGAGCTCGAGCGGGCGATGACCCTGGTCCGCGAGGCCCGGGCCGAGTGCCGCCGGCGCGGCCACGAGGTTCCCGACTGGGTGCCCGTCGGCATCATGATCGAAGTGCCCGCGGCCGCCCTCGCGAGCGACATCCTGGCGAAGCGCGCCAATTTCTTCTCGATCGGCACGAACGACCTCATCCAGTACACGATGGCGGTCGACCGCGGCAACGAGAAGGTGGCCTACCTCCACGATCCCTTCCAGCCTTCGGTCCTGCGCCTGATCCGTCAGACGATAGCGAACGCCAAGGCCGCGGGCATCCCCGTCGGCATGTGCGGCGAGATGGCCGCCGATCCCGCGGCGGCCCTCCTCCTCCTCGGCCTCGGGCTCGAGGAGTTCTCGATGTCGAGCGCCTCCCTCCCCTCGGTGAAGCGACTCCTCCGCTCGGTGTCCGCGGCCGAGGCCGAGGAAGCCGCGCGCGACGTGATGGCGATGTCCTCCTCCGCCGAGGTCTCCGCCTATCTCGCCGAGCGCGCGGCCTTCATCGCCGCCCGCGCCTCCAAGGAAAATCCCAAGTAGCAGGTCGCGCCGGCATCCCCCACGCCGGCTTGAAACGGCGGGGCCGCAGGTCCCGCAGCATGGAGAACAGGAACAGCATGAACCCGAAGAAGGGCGATACGCCCGAGAAGAAGGCGCCCCGCCGCGCCCCCGCCAAGCGCAAGGCCCCCGCCGGCTTCCGCTCGACCGGCCTCAAGAAGAGCCCCGTCAAGAAAGGCGCCGCCAAGACGACCA
>JAEUJG010000470.1 GCA_016794765.1 Spirochaetaceae bacterium
CTTCGCCATCCTTTCGATCAAGGACGGCCTCGGCAACGCCTCGGTTTCGGGCATCGTCCAGGACAGTCGCGGCTTCATCTGGCTCTCCACCCAAGGCGGCCTTTACCGCTACGACGGCTCGTCCTTCACCGCCTACGAGAACGAGCCCTTCAACGAAAACAGCATCTCCGGCGACCTCGTCCAGACCCTGTTCCTCGATCCGGGCGACGTGCTCTGGCTCGGCACCTACAACGGCCTCAACCGCTTCGACACCGCGACCGCGAAAATACGACGCTTCCGCTACTCCGCCGACGACGCGCAATCCCTCTCCAACGACCTCGTGATCTCGATCGCCCGCGACGCCCGCGGCGCGCTCTGGGTCGGCACGTTGAACGGCCTGAACCGCCTCGACGAGGCGACGGGCCGCTTCAAGCGCTACTTCCACGAGGAGGGAAATCCCTACTCGATCCCGAACAACACCGTCCGCTCGCTGTTCCTGGACTCCAGGGGCATGCTCTGGGTCGGCACGACGGGCGGCGGCTTCGTCTCCTACGACTACGACCAGGACCGCTTCGATTCGCACGCCGCCGCGGCCGGCAGGCCCGGCGTCCCCGCCAACCTCTCGCTGCAGGCCATCGCCGAGGACGCGGCGGGCAGGCTCTGGCTCGGCGCCTGGGGCACGGGCCTCGTCCGCTATGACCCGGTCACCCGGAACGCGGCCCTCTTTCCCCTTCCCGACAACCGCCTCTACACGGTCAACACCCAGGATCCGCGCGCGGTCAGGGTCGGCACCTGGGGCGGAGGTCTCTACGTCCTCGATCCGGAGACCCGCGGCATCCTCGCCTACAAATCCTCCAAGGCCGTCGGTTCCCTCCCGAACGACGTGGTCTACTCCCTCCTCGAGGACGCCTCGGGCGAGCTCTGGATCGGCACGAACGGCGGCGGCGTGGCCCGGCTCGACCGGACGAGGAGAAGCTTCACCGCCCATGTCGCCGATCCCGCGGATCCCGGTGCCCTCCCCAACGGCAAGATCATCGCCACGATGATGGACTCCCGCGGCGACCTCTGGACCTCCGTCTACGGCAACGGGATCCACCGCCTCGACAAGCGCACGGGAGCCTGGAAACACTACCGGCATTCGCCGACGGATCCCAAGAGCCTCGGAGACGACACCTGCAACTTCATCTATGAGGATTCAAAGGGCCGGATCTGGGCCGCGACCAACACCGGCCTCTCCCTCCTCGACGAGGACGGGCGCGGCTTCACCACCTATCTCGGCGAAAAGGGCAACCCGAACAGCCTCTCCTCCACGATCATCTACAGCCTCCTCGAGGATCCGCGGGGCAACCTTTGGATAGGCACCTACACGACCGGCCTCGACTATTGGGACCGCTCGACCGGCGCCTTCACCCATTATTCCTTCGATCCGAAGGATCCGACCTCGCTCTCCGACAACCTCGTGAACGCCCTCGCCTACGACGACCAAGGACGCCTCTGGGTCGGCACCAACAACGGCCTCAACCGCTTCGAGGAGGGCCGCTTCGTCCGCTACCATTACGACCAGGCCAAGCGGGACGGCATCTCGAGCAACGCGATCCAGCGCCTCTTTGTCGACTCGAAGGGCGTCCTCTGGATCACGACGCGCGGCGGCGGCGTCAACCGCTACCGCCCGGAAACCGACGGCTTCGACCATTTCATGCGCAAGGACGGCCTGCCGGGCAACGTCGCCTACTCGGTCCTGGAGGACCGCACGAGCGACCTCTGGTTCGTCACGCAGACCGGCATCGCGCGCTACGACCGCGAAACCGGCGCCCTGAGCCGCATCGCCCTCTACAAGGAGCTCGCGAACGCCTCCTACAACGCGGGTTCCTGCGAAGGCCGGAACGGCGAGCTCTACTTCGGCTCCGTCGGCATCCTGGCGCGCTTCGAACCGGAGAGCTACGAGAAGAACCTCCACGCGCCGCCGGTCTACGTGACCGCGTTCCGAGCCGCCAACCGCCAAAAGCTCGAGGCGCCGGTTTCCGCCGCCCCGGGCGGCAAGCCCATCAGGCTCGCCAACTTCGAGACCTCGGTGGAGTTCAGTTTCGCCGCCCTGGACTTCCGCGATCCGGCGGCCAACTCCTTCGCCTACAAGCTCGAGGGCTTCGACAAGGACTGGACCTACTCGTCGAACCGCAGTTTCGCCTCCTACACGAACCTGCCCGGCGGTCGCTACGTCTTCCGGGTCAAGGCGGCGAACAACGACGAGGTCTGGAACGAGGAAGGGGCCGCCCTGGCCTTCGTCGTCGCGTCCTCGCCCTTCCTCTCGCCGCCGGTCCTGGCCCTCTACCTCCTCGCCATCCTGTTCTCCGGCTACGGCATCGCGAAAATCCGCTCGAACCGCATCCTCGCGGGCAAGGTGCGCGAGCTCACCGAGACGCAGTCCGCCCTCAAGGCGGCGAGCGAGGCCTCGAGGCGACTCGCCCTGGAGGCCGAGCAGGCGAACCGCGCCAAGAGCGACTTCGTCGCGATGATCAGCCACGAGATCCGTTCGCCCCTCGGCGGCGTCGTGAGCATGGCCGAACTCCTCGGCCGCACCAGCCTGGACGACAAGCAGGCGGAGTGCGTGACGACGATCAGGCGAAGCGGCGAGACCCTCCTGGCCATCGTCAACGAGGTCCTGGATTTCTCCAAGATCGAAGCCGGCAGGATCGAGATCGAAAGCATTCCCTTCGACCCCCTCGAACTCGTGGAGCGCATCCGCTCCTCCTTCGCCTACAGCGCCTCCGCCAAGGGCCTCACCCTCTCCGCTTCGGTCGATCCCGCGGTGCCCGGCCGGCTCCTCGGCGACCCGCTCAGGCTCGGCCAGGTGCTCTCGAACCTCGTCGGCAACGCCGTGAAGTTCACCGAGAAGGGCGGCGTCGACGTGACGGTCCGCGCGGACGAGGCCACGGAGGACGGCCGCGTCCGCCTCCGCTTCGCGGTCGCCGACACGGGAATCGGCATCAAGGCAGACAAGCTTTCGGGGCTCTTCAAGCCCTTCTCCCAGGAGGACCAGTCGACGACGCGCATCTACGGGGGCACGGGCCTCGGGCTCTCGATCTCCAAGCGCTTCGTCGACCTCATGGGCGGGACGATCTCCGTGGAAAGCGAGCCCGGATCCGGCTCGCGCTTCTCCTTCGTCCTGCCCTTCCGCGCCGCGGCCGCCGAGGAAACAAATCTCGTGGAGCGGCTTGCCGCCGAGCCTCCCGTCGGCGACGGCCTCGAGGTCCTGGTCGTGGACGACGATCCGGTCAACCGGCGCGTGGCCCTGCGTTTCCTCGAGGAGCTCGGCGCCACGGCGGCGGAGGCCGAATCGGGACACGCGGCCATCACCGAGATGTCGCGCCGCCACTTCGACCTCGTGCTCATGGACTGCTCCATGCCGGGCATGGACGGTTTCGAGACGGCGAGACGCATCCGCGACGGATCGGGCGGCGCCAAGGACCGGACGATACCCATCGTCGCGATGACCGCCCGCGCCCTGCCCGAAGACCGGGAACGCTGCGCGGCGGCCGGGATGAACTCCTACGTGTCCAAGCCGATGAGTCTGGCGGCGCTGCGGGACGCCCTCGTCGCCGCCCGGGGCGAATCCCCCGCCCCGGCGGCCGAGGCGGCCAAGCGGCGGGATGCCCTGCCCTTCGACGCGGCGATGTTTTCGGAGCATTACGCGAACGATCCCGACCTGGCGCGGGAGATCCTCGGCATCTTCCTCGGGCAATCCCGGCCCCTCTACGAGGAAGCCCGGGACGGCGCGGAGAAGGGCGACTTCTTCCTCCTGTCGGCGCGGATGCACCGCCTGAAGGGAGGCGCGGGCATACTCGGCGCCTTCCGCCTCGTCGCCCTCACGGACGAACTCATGGACGTCGCCAAGGCGAACCCGCCTCCTTCAGCCGCCGCGGTGGGCCAGCTCCTCGATGACTTTGAGCGCGAACTCTCCCGACTCGAGGACGCGATCCGCGCCTACCTGGGCGGCGACGCGAAGGTCGCCTCCGCCGACCAGGCTTAAGGGGAATAGGCCCTCGCCCAGGGCGGGCGCCGTGTCCCCCCGGGCGAGGCGCCGGCCTTGGGCGGCCAGGGGCAGCCTTGGGGCCCTCCCCGGGCCAACCCCGCCGCGCCGTTTTCAATATTTTTTCATCGTTTGCGCCCATGTGTCACGATACGTTAGCATTGACAACAAAAGCGCAAGCCCCTACTTGATCAATCCCTTGGCAATTTGTCATTATTGTCGCACGTCCAAGGCTCCACGGCCTCAAGACCGACCCGCCTATCTTCTGCGACGACGGGCCATTCCGGAGCCCCTACCCCAGGGACCCCCTCCGTAAGGCATCGCGATGATGGTTTTCGCTTCCCGGCCCGACCTTCGCGCAACATCGAGCCCCGACCGGTCCAACTCACACCCAGTCATCGCGACAAATCCCGATTTAGGCATTGGAGCCTCGGCCCGCCGGCGCGCCGTCATGACGCGGACGGCGCGGGAGCAGGGGCATTCACGTTATATCCGCTCATCGGCGCCGGCTGGCGTCGGAAAGGAAGGCGCATGAAGCTGGCGCATCTCCTCGATCCCAAACTCGTTCTCCTGGACGCGGCGGTCTCGACGATCGACGAGGCCATCGTGGCCGCGGTCGACGAGTTCGCCGACCATCACGCCCGTTCGGTGAACCGCGAGGTTGCCCTCGCGCGCGTCCGCGAGCGCCAAGCGCTCGGCGGCACCGTCTTCCCGACCGGCATCGCGATCCCCCACGCCCGGCTCGCGGACTTCGACGACCTCCTAGTGGCAGCCGTCAAGCCGGTCTCGCCGATCGCCGTGGAGGGGCAGCCGCCCGTCCGCCTCGTCTGGATCGTCCTCACCTCCCAGTCGGAATCCTCCTCCTACCTCAAGGTGCTGGCCGGCCTCGCCGAGCTGTCCATGAACGGGCCGGCCATGGCCAGGCTCCTCGCGGCCGATTCGGCCTCCCGTTTCATCGACATCGTGGAGGAAGTCGGCTACGAGGTCGAAAAGGGCCTCCACGTCAGCGACATCATGACGCGCGAGGTCGTGTCGGTCCGGGACGACGCGAGCCTCCACGAGCTCACCGACCTCATGTTCGCGAGGAAGCTCCGCTACGTCCCCGTCCTCGACGCGAAGGGCGAGCTCGTCGGCGAGGTCGGCGTCCTCGACCTCATCGCCGCCGGCATTCCGGACTACGTCTACCGCGTCGGCAGCCTCAAGTTCCTCGACGAGTTCGAGCCGATGGAGGAGCTCCTCAAGAACGAGGACAAGATCCTCGTGCGGAGCATCATGAAGCCGCCGGTGCGATCGATCGCGCCGGACAGCTCCGTGCTCGCCGTCGCCTTCGAGATGACGAGGAGCCGCAAGCGGCATTTCCCGGTGGTGGAGAACGGCCGCATCGTGGGCGTCGTCTCGTCCATGGACATTCTTTCCAAAGTCCTCAGGGCCTAGTCGGAGGTTCAATGAATTCGCCCGTAATCGTCGCCATCGGGATCTTCGGGATCTCGATGCTCGCCATCACCACCGAAAAGGTGAACAAGACCGCCGCCGCCCTCTTCGGCGCCATGCTCATGGTCGTCTTCGGCGTCGTCACCCAGGAAAAGGCCTTCGACTACATCGACTGGAACGTCATCTTCCTCCTCATCGGCATGATGATCATCACCGGCATCACGAAGCGGACCGGCCTCTTCCAGTACATCGCCATCCGCCTGGCCAAGTTCGCCCGCGGCGAACCCCTGGCGATCATCCTCCTCCTCGCGCTCGCGACCGCCCTGGTATCGGCCGTACTCGACAACGTCACGACGGTCCTCATCCTCGTGCCGATCACCTTCCTCATCGCGGTCGAGCTCAACGTCGTCCCGACGCCCTTCGTCATCGTGCTCGCCATCGCCTCCAACGTAGGCGGCACGGCGACCCTCGTCGGCGACCCGCCGAACATCATGATCGGCTCGGCCGCCGGCCTCGGCTTCGTCGACTTCCTCGCGAACACGGCGCCGGTGATCGTCCTCATCCTCGCCGCCCTCTGCCTCTTCGTCTTCGTCGTCTTCCGCAAGAGCCTCGTGGTCTCGAACGAGCGCAAGGCCCGCATCATGGCCTTCGACGACTCCAAGGCCATCGAGGACAAGCCCCTGCTCGCCAAGTCCCTCGTCGTCCTGGGCCTCGTCATCGGCGCCTTCCTCTTCCATTCGGCGGTCGGTCTCGAACCCGCGACGATCGCCTTGGGCGGCGCGGCCCTCCTCCTCATCCTCTCCGGCTTCCACGACGTCGAGGCCATCTTCGGCGAGATCGAGTGGACGACCATCATGTTCTTCCTCGGCCTCGAGCCCGCGACCATCGCGCTGGGCGGGGCCGGCCTCCTCATGGTGATCTCCGGCTACAAGGAGGTCGAGGAGCTCTTCGCCGAGCTCGAGTGGACGACGATCATCTTCTTCATGGGCCTCTTCATGATCGTCGGCGCCCTCGTCGAGGTCGGGGTCATGAAGAGCCTGGCCCAGGCACTCCTCGGCGCGACCGCGGGCCACCTCAAGCTCACGGGCTTCGTGGTCCTCTGGGCCTCGGGCATCCTCTCGGCCTTCGTCGACAACATCCCCTTCGTCGCGACGATGATCCCCCTCATCAAGGAGATGAGCGCGAGCCTGGGTCCCCAGGCCGTCGAGCCGCTCTGGTGGGCCCTCTCCCTCGGCGCCTGCCTGGGCGGCAACGGC
>JAEUJG010000479.1 GCA_016794765.1 Spirochaetaceae bacterium
CCGTGCAGAAGAAATACGCGGCGAACGCGCTCCCGATCTGGAAGTCCCTCTTCGACGACCCGGCCGTGGTCGCGACGAATCCCGAGGTGGTCGCGGTCTCCAAGATCCAGTACGACTACATCCGCAACCGGCCCCAGGTCCCCTACTACGGCGAGCTGTCCACCGAGCTCCAGTCGAGGATCCAGCAGGCCCTTCTCAGGAAGACGACGCCCAAGGCGGCCCTCGAGGCGGTCCAGGCGCTCGCCCAGAAGCTCGCGGCGAAGAAGTAAGCGCGCCGACACATCCGCCGGGGCCCGCCCGCGGGCCCCGGCCTTGGAGGGGCCACATGCACCGCAGGAATTCCGAAGGGGCCTTCGCGCTCGCGATCTCGTCGCCGGCCCTCCTCATCGTCTTCGGCGTCGTCCTCTTTCCCCTGGCGACGACCCTGGCCTACAGCTTCATGAACATGGAGCTCATCTCCGCGGACCGGGGCTCCTTCGCGGGGCTCCGCAACTACGCCGAGGTCCTGGGCTCGGAGGCCTTCTGGGCGGCCCTGGGCCGGACCGCCTGGTTCACGGCCGCCTCCACCCTCATCGAGACGGTCCTGGGGCTCTTCATCGCCCTCCTCCTCAACGAAAGCTTCGCCGGCGTGCGCTTCCTCCGCACGATCGTGCTCATTCCCTGGGCCATCCCGACCATCGTCAACGGCAGCCTCTGGAAGTGGATCTACAACGGCGAGTACGGCGTCATGAACGCGATCATGCTCAAGCTCGGCCTGATCGCCG
This sequence comes from Spirochaetaceae bacterium, assembly GCA_016794765.1. Taxonomy (GTDB): domain Bacteria; phylum Spirochaetota; class Spirochaetia; order Treponematales; family Rectinemataceae; genus JAEUJG01. The sequence continues at coordinate 765 of JAEUJG010000479.1, forward strand.
AATACCGCTCGTGGCTTTCCGATCCCTTCGCGGCGATGAACCTGGTCGTCGTCGCGGACGCCTGGAAGATGACTCCCCTCGCGGCGATCTTCTTCCTGGCGGCGTTGCAGTCCGTGAACAAGGCCACCTACGAGGCGGCCGTCGTGGACGGCGCCGGCGCGGTCCGGCGCTTCTTCTCCCTGACCCTTCCCTACCTCGCGCCGACGATCCTCATCGTCCTCCTCATGCGCACGGTGGAGAAGTTCAAGGCCTTCGACATCTTCTACATGATCACCAAGGGAGGTCCGGCGAACGGGACCAAGGTCCTCATGTACGAGACCTACCTTTCCGCCTTCACGAACCTCCAGTACTCGAAGGCGGCCACCTATTCCTACCTGTTCGTCATCATCATCGCGGGGCTGACGGCGCTCTACGTCCGGGCCCTCGACAAGAGCGAGGCCAGCAATGGTTGAGAAGAACCGGGCGCTCAACGCCGCGAAATACGTCTTCGCGATCGCCGTCGCCGTCGGCGTCCTTGCGCCCTTCGCCTGGATGTTCGTGACGAGCGTCGGAAGCGCGCGCGACCTCGCCGCGGCGCCGCCGCGCCTGGCGCCCTCGGAATGGAACCTGGACCGCTACCGCGCGATCTTCACGAGCGCCTCCAAGACCGACGTCGCCTACGCCTTCCGCGTCGCGATGGGCAACAGCCTCGTCGTGGCGGGAGCGGTGACCCTGGCGGCCCTCGTCGCCGGAGGGCTGGCCGCCTACAGCTTCGCACGCCTCGAGTTCCGCGGCCGGCGGCCACTCCTCCTCTTCATGCTCTTCACCTACATGGCGCCGCCCGTTGTCTTCGTCATTCCCCTCTACGCGCTGTTCGAGAAGCTCGGCTGGCTCAACTCGCGCTCCGCCCTGGTCCTCCTCTACTCCTCCTTCGTCATCCCCTTCATCGTCTGGGTGATGCGCGGCTTCTTCGCCTCGATCTCGCGCTCCTACGAGGACGCCGCGGCGATGGACGGCTGCACGCGACTCCAGGCGCTGTGGCACGTCTTCCTGCCGATGGCCCGGCCCGGCTTCATCGCGACCGGCATCCTCGCCTTCCTCATGTCCTGGGACGAGTTCTTCATGGCCCTCGTCTTCACCTCCAACCTCAAGGCCAAGACGATAAGCGTGGCGATCGCCGAATTCAACGGGAAATTCTCCATCGATTACGGTATGATCTCCGCGGGCGGTGTCCTCGCGTCGCTGCCGCCGGTCATCATCGCCCTCGCGTTCCAGAAGTACATCGTGATGGGCATGACCTCGGGAGGAGTGAAGGAGTGAGCGAACTCGATTCGGGGGAGCTGTACCTCGGCGTGGACTGCGGCGGTACGAACCTCCGCGCCGCGGCGGCGGGGCGCGACGGGCGCATCGTCGCCGAACTCGTCGTGCCGACGGGCGACGCCGCCGAGCGCGAGGACGGCCTCGGCCGGGCGATCCGCGCGGTCGTCCGCTCCCTGGTCCTCTCCCTCGGGCCGGAGCGGCGGATCGCGGGCGTCGGCGTCGGCCTCCCCTTCGTTTGCCACGAAGGCCGGGCCTACCTTTGCCGCAACGTGAAGGCCCTCGATCCCGGCCGCCTGGAGGCCGACCTCCGCGCCGACCACGGCGCGCCGGCCGCCCTCCTCAACGACGTGAAGTGCGCGGCCCTCGGCGAGGAATGGCTGGGCGCGGCCCGCGGCGCCTCCTCCTTCGTCTTTCTCAACGTGGGTACGGGCCTTTCCTCGGCCTTTTACTCGGGCGGGAGGCTCCTCATGGGCGCCCACCACGCCGCCGGCGAGATCGGGTATTGGGTGGCCGACGCGGCGGATCCGGTCGGCTTCGCCGAGGGGCTCGGCCCCCTGGAGGAGTCGATGAGCGGCGTCGGGATTTCCGGCGCCTACCGCCGCGCCGTCGCCGAGGCGGCGGCCGCCGCCGGCGCTCCCGCTCCCGTCGGCGCGACGGGAGCCCCGGGCGCGATGGGCGAAACCATCCGCGCGGAGGAGGTCTTCGCGCGGGCGGCCGCGGGCGACCCGGTCGCGGCGCGGGTCGTGGAGCGCGGCGTCGCGCATCTCCTGCCCGCCGTCGCCAACCTGGCGACCCTCCTCGATCCCGAGCTCCTCGTGCTCGGCGGCGGCGTTTCCAAGGGCCTCGCGGCCCACCTGGGGCGCCTCGTCTCGTACGTCGGCCGCATGACGCCCTTTCCCCCGCGCATCGTCCTCTCCGCGCTGGAGGGGCGCGCCGGCCTCGTCGGCGCGGTCAGGCTGGGCATGCTGGCCGCCGAGGGCCGCGAACCCTAAGCCCGCGCCCGCGGCCGCCCACTCGCCCGCGGCCGCCGAGCGACGTCGCCTAACGCGTCAAAACCCGCGACAGGAAGGCCTTGGCCCGCTCCGTCCGGGGCGCGGAGAAGAAGGCGGCGGGGGGCGCCTCCTCCGCGACCAAACCCTCGTCCATGAACAGCACGCGGTCCGCGACGTCGCGGGCGAAGCCCATCTCGTGGGTGACGACCACCATTGTCATGCCCTCCGCCGCGAGGTCGCGCATGACGCCCAGGACCTCGCCGACCATCTCGGGATCGAGGGCGCTCGTCGGCTCGTCGAAGAGTAGGGCCTCGGGACGCATGGCGAGGGCCCGCACGATGGCGATGCGCTGCTTTTGCCCGCCCGAGAGCTGGGCGGGATAGGCGGCGGCCTTTTCCGCGAGGCCGACCCTGTCGAGGAGGCCGAGGGCCTTCCCCTCGGCCGTCGCGCGATCCTCGCCGAGGACCCGGGTCGGCGCGAGGGTCAGGTTGTCGAGGACGGTCCGGTGCGGGAATAGGTTGAAGTGCTGGAAGACCATGCCGAGCCGGCGGCGCAGCTCGTCCTCGCCGCGGGATCCGGCCGCCGCCGGGTGCACGGGCGCGCCCGCGAAGGCGATGCTGCCCCCGTCCGGCCGCTCGAGGAGGTTGAGGCAGCGGAGGAAGGTGCTCTTCCCGGAGCCCGAGGGGCCGACGACCGCGACGACCTCGCCCTTCTCGATCCGGGCGTCGACGCCCTTCAGCACCTCGAGCTTGCCGAAGCTTTTCCGGAGCCCGGCGGCCTCAATAAGCGCCATCGCGGAGCCTCCTTTCGAGCCGGGAGAGTCCCTTGGACAGGGGATAGGTCATGAGGAAGTAGAGGAGGGCCGCGACCAACAGGGGCTCGAAGGGCTTGAAGGTCGCGCCGCGGACGGTGTCCGCCTTGTACATGAGCTCGGCGATGCCGATGACGGACACGATGGACGACTCCTTGATGACGACGACGAATTCGTTGCCGAGGGCCGGCAGCACGTTGCGCACGGCCTGGGGCAGGATGACGAGGCGGAAGGCCGCCGGCCCGCCCATGCCGAGGGCGCGCGCCGCCTCCGCCTGGCCGCGGTCCACCGCCTGGATGCCCGCGCGGAAGGTCTCGCCGACATAGGCCGCGGAATTGATCGCGAGGGTCAGGGCTCCGGCCAGGAAGTCCGGCGTGGAGAGGCCGAGGGCGGACGAGAGCCAGGGCCAATCGGGGATGCGCAGGCCCGCCCGCTGCAAGCCGTAGTAGACGACGAAGAGCTGGACGAGGAGGGGCGTGCCGCGGACGAACTCGACGTAGGCGCCCGCGGCCGCGCGGACTGCGGCGCGGCGCGACAGCCGGCCGAGGGCGAGGAGCATGCCGAGGAGGACCCCTCCGGCGACCGCGAGGAGGGCGAGCAGGACCGTGTTCCCGGCGCCCGCGAGGTAGTAGCGCCAGTACGAGGACAGGAAGGAGAAGTCCACCTTCGGCGCTCCCTTATTCGGTTTCGGCGAGGAGGGTCGCCTCGGCGACGAAGCCCTCGACCGCGCCCGAATCGACCACCGCGCCGAGGGCCGCGTCGACCGCCGCCAGGAGGGCTTGGCGGCCCTTCTTCACCGCCGCCGCGGAGCCGCCCTCCTCGTCGGGGAAGCCTATGTCCGCGACCGCGAGATCGGGATTGCGCTTGGCGTAGGCGGCCGCGACGTTTTTCTCGACGACGACGGCCTCGATCTTGCCGTTCTTGAGCTCAAGGACGAGATCGGCGACCTTGCCGAGCTCCTTCACCTCGCGGTGCTCGGCCTTGTCGTCCTCGAGGCCCTTGATCCGCTTCTTGGCGATGCCGGCCTGGATGGCGCCCTTCTGCGCGCCGATCACCGCGCCTTTCAGCGATTCGAGGTTCGCGTACTTTCCGAGATCGGCCTTCCTGAGGAGGATGCCCTGGTCGGCGCGGTAGTACACCCGCGTGAAGTCGACGCTCTTCCTCCGTTCCTCGGTCGGCGTCATGCCGGCCAGGACCAAGTCGACGTTGCCCGAATCCAGGGCCGCGAGGAGGCCGTCGAATTTCATGTCCTTGATCTCGAGCTCCACGCCGAGCTTGCCGGCGATCTCCTTCGCGATGGCGATGTCGAAGCCGACGATGCTGTCGGCGCCCTGGTCGAGGCGGTGGAACTCGTAGGGAGGATAGTCGGCCGAGGTGCCGAGGACGATCTTGCCGGCTTTCTTGAGGGCCGCGAGATCGTCACCGCCGGTCTTGCCGGCGCAGGACGCGAAGAGGGGCAGGGAAAGAAGGAGCCACGCGAAGCGCTTCATGGAAACCTCCGAAA
>JAEUJG010000489.1 GCA_016794765.1 Spirochaetaceae bacterium
AAAATGGCGAGGCGGTTCAGCGCCTCGAGGGGGGCGAGGGAGTCTATGTCCAGGGAGGCGAGTTCCGCGAGCACGAGGTCGCCGGGAGAGAAGAGTCCCCCCTGGGCCGCGGCCGTCGCGGCCTTGGACCTGGCTCCCGAAGCGGCTTCGGCGCCGGCAGCGTGGCCGGCCGAGGCAATCGCCGCGGCCCCCGCGGCCCCTGCCGCGCCCTGCCCCGCCGGCCCCCGCCCCCCGGCGCCCGGCAGGATCTTTTCCTTCCGCGACAGCTCGGCGTGGACCTCGGCGGCGCGCGCCAGGACCGGGACGGGAAGACCGGCGAGGCGGGCCACGTGGAGGCCGTAGGAGCCCGCGGCCGCGCCCTCCTCGATGCGCTTCAGGAAGACGACCTCGCCCTCCTCCTCGAGCACCGCGAGGGAGAGGTTCTTGAGTCGGGGGTGCTCGAGGGCGGTCAGCTCGTGGTAGTGCGTGGCGAAGAGGCTGCGGCAGCCGAGGCCGGCGAGCAGCTCCTCGCTGACGGCCCAGGCGATGGACAGGCCGTCTATCGTGCTCGTGCCCCGCCCGACCTCGTCCATCACGACAAGGCTCGCGGCCGTCGCCGTATTGAGGATCCGGGCGGTTTCGTGCATCTCGACGAGGAAGGTCGACTCGCCGCGCGCCAGGTTGTCCTGGGCGCCGACGCGGCAGAAGATGCGGTCGACGAGGCCGATGTCGGCCTCCAGCGCGGGCACGAAGGAGCCGGCCTGGGCCATGAGCGCGATAAGGGCGGTCTGGCGGAGGAAGGTCGATTTGCCCGCCATGTTCGGTCCGGTGATCAGGGCGAAGGAGGCGGGCGCGGGCCCGCCCGCTCCCCCGCCGCCGGCCTTGCCGCCTTCCCCGGTCAGGTCGGCCGAAAGCTCGAGGCCGTTCGGCTGGAAGGCGCCGGCGGGCAGGTGGGCCTCCACGACCGGATGGCGGCCTTCCACGATGCGGAGCCGGCCGTCCTCGTGGACGACGGGCCGCGAGTAGCCGCGGACCGTCGCCGCCCAGGCGAAGGAGGCGAGGCAGTCCTGGACGGCGGCGGCCCCGGCCATCGCGAGGAGGGCCGGCACGGCGAGCTTGGCCCGCTCGCGGACCTCCACGAACAGCCGCCTCTCGAGCTCGACGATGCGCTCCGTGGCGCCGTTGATCTCGCTTTCGAGTTCGGCGAGGCGGGCCGTCGAATAACGCTCGCCGTTGACGAGGGACTGGCGGCGGACGAAATGCGCGGGCACCGCCTCGAGCTTGCCCTTCGACACCTCGAGGTAGTAGCCGATGATGCGGTTGTAGCGGACGCGGAGGTTCGAGATGCCGGAGGCGCGGCGCTCCTCCTCGAGATAGGCCTCCAGCACGGAGCGGGAGTCCTCCTTGATCGCGCGCAGGCGGTCGAGCTCGGGATCGTAGCCCGGCCGGATGAGGTCGCCTTCCGAGAGGAGGATCGAGGGCTCCTCCATGATGGCGCGGTCGACGAGGGCGCGGAGCCCGGCCTCGGCCTCCGCCTCTTCGGGCGTGGGCCCCGCGGCGAGAAGACCGGGCGCGCCGGCGGCGGCCAGGAGGGCCCGCGCGGCCTCCGCGGCGGCTATCGAGTCGCGGAGGGCCAGGAGGTCCTTGGCGTGGGCCTTGTCCATCGCGACGCGCGAGGCGAGGCGCTCCGCGTCGAGGAGGCGGCCCAGGGCCTCCCGGAGCTCGCGGAGGAGGCGCTGGTCGCGATAGAGGAAATCGACGGCGGCCAGGCGCGCCTCCACGGCCCCGCGGCGGCGCAGGGGCTGGAGGAGCCATTGCCGGATGAGCCGCGCGCCGGGGGCGGAGCGGGTCTCGTCCAGCACCTCGAGGAGGCTGTAGGCGCGGCTCGAGTCGTGGAGATTCTGAACGATCTCCAGGTTTTTCTGGCTCGACTCGTCGACGAGGGCGTAGTCCTCCTCGAGATAGGGCCTGAGGCCGCGGAGGTGGGGAGCGGTCGCCTTGGCCGCGTCGTCGACGTAGCGAAGGAGGGCCGCCGCCGCCGCGAGCTCGGGCGCGTCGTCCTCGAAACCGAGCCCCTTCAGCGTCGCGAGGCCGAAACGCCTCCGGAGCTCCTCGGCGCCCGAGACCGCGTCGAAGGACCAGTCGGGGAGGCGGTTGACGATGAGGGCGTTCCGCTCGCCCAGGGCGGCCGCGACCTCGGGCCGCTCGAGGAGGCTCTGCTGCACGAGGGCTTCCCTCGGCGCGAGGCGGTAGAACTCCTTCCGCAGCCGTTCTTCCGCCAGGGCGGGAAGGCCCGCGGGAAAGGAAAAGGCGCGGAACTCGGCGGTGGAGATGTCCACGTAGGACAGGCAGAGGCGGCCGCGGGCCTCGCAGAGCGCGAGCAGGTAGTTGTTGGCGCCCTGGTCGAGGAAATCCTCCTCCAGGGCGGTGCCGGGCGTGATGACCTCGACGACGTCCCGTTCGACGATCTTGCCCTGCCCCGGCTCGGAGAGCTGTTCGCAGAGGGCGATCTTCTTGCCGAGCTTGAGGAGGCGGGCGATGTAGGAGCGCGCCGCGTGGTAGGGGACGCCGCACATCGGCTCGCCCTGGCGCTTGGTCAGGGTAAGGTTCAAGAGGGCGCTGACTTCGACGGCGTCCTCGAAAAACATCTCGTAGAAATCGCCGAGCCGGAAGAAGAGCACGGCATCCTGATGCCGGGACTTCGCCCGCCGGTATTGGTCCATCATCGCTGTTCGCTCGGCCATGGCCGTTGCATTATAGCGGCCGAAGCGGTAATCTACAAGGCAAGGCAAGGATCGCGAGGAGGCTCCGGTGGAGGAGGCGATTTTCTACAAGGACCAGGACGGCAGCATCTATATACGGGCCCAGGGGCACGTCACGGCCTCGATCTGTCCGGAGCTCAAGGCCAAGGCTTTCGCCCGCCTCGACGCCTCCCCGCCCCCCTCGGCCGTCTATATGGACTTGGGCCCCTGCGAATACATGGATTCGACCTTCCTCGGCCTCATCGTCGGCATCAACAAGCGCTTCCGGCTGAAATCGCCCTCCCCCGTCGTGCTTCTCCACGTCAACGACACCTGCCGCGGCCTCCTCAAGACCATCGGCGTCCTCAAGCTCGTCGAGCTTTCCGACGCGGACGTCGCCTTTCCGCCGATCATGGACCGGCTCGGACCCGGTCCCCGCGCGACGGCGGAATTCCTCCTCGACGCGCATGAAGAGCTTTCCGAGCTGTCGGCGGAAAACCGCAAGCGGTTCTCCACCCTGACCGATACCCTGAAGAGCGCCCTCGGCAAAAACGAGGACTAAAGGGCCGCTCCGCGGGGCCAAAAGTCCGCCTCGCGGCCTACGCGCGCCCGCCGCGTTGCAGCCGCCAAAAAGGAAAGGCCGTCCCGGGGATCCCCCCGGACGGCCTTTTTCCATGCGCGCGGCGCCGGAGCGACGGCCGCCGTTCCGACGCTACTGCGCCTTGCCGATCAGGGCCTGGGTGACCTTGTCGGTGATGTCGATCATCGGGCTGTACCAGACCACCGCGCTCATCACGGAATCAGCGCTCCGCAGGTTGAGGACGAGGGAAAAACCTTCGGTCTCGGCGACCTGCTGGATTTGCCGATAGACGAGCTGGACGAACTGGTTGGAGGATCCGAGCTTTTTGGCGAGGTCGTCGAGCTCCGCCTGCTTGGCGCGGGCGAAATCCCGGAGGTACTGGGTTTTCGAGTAGACCTCGGTCTCGAGCCGCAGCGAGGAAGTCTTGTCCCCGACGCGGTCCGCCTCCACCTTCTGCGCCTGGAGGCGCTTGATCTCCTCGCCCATCTTGTCGATCTCGGCCTGGATCTGGGCCTTCTTGTTCTCGAAGTCCCGCAAGGGCGCCCCGTCCTTCGAGTAGGTCATGATGATCTTCTGCAGGTCGACGACGGCGATGCGCGTGATCTGCTGGGCGCCCGCGGCGGACAGCGCGCCGAAGCCCAGGGCGAGGGCGCAGAGGAGCGCGGCGAAGCTTCTTCGGTTCATCTCGTACCTCCCTTAATTGAGGGGCTGGCTGACGCTGATGACGAAATCGAGGGCGCCCCCGTTGTTCATCTGCCAGTCGATGTTCGCGCCGTCGAAGGCGAAGCGCTTGGCGAAGTAAAAGCGGAAGGGGAACTGGGGCAGCGTGAAGCGGAAGCCGAAGCCCACGCTCATCGCGAGGTTGTCCCAGGAGAGGGAGGAGAAATCCGCCTTCGTCGTGTCGATCGTGCCCTTGCCGCCGGCGATCTTGACGAGGCCCGTCTCCGTGCGGAGGGCGGCCGCGTCGAGGAAGCCGTCGAGCCAGATGAACTGCTCGAAGATCGGCATGCGGAGCTCGATCCAGTTCTCCCACAGGGTCCGGCCGCCCTCGGTGCCGTAGAGGGAGCTCCAGCCGCGGCCGACGAAGGTGCCGTCGATGCGGAGGGCGTCGGTCGTGTTGACCGTGGCGGCGGCGGAGCCGGGCTGCGGCATGATCGCGGAGAAGGAGCTGTGGGCGCCGAGGACCCACTTGAGGTTCCAGCCCTCGAAGACGGGGATGTTGAAGAGGGTGGCGAAGGCGTCGAGGCGGCTGTCGGAGCGGACGTAGTGCTGGGTCTCTCCCTGGAGGAGGCCCGCCCAGGTGCCGCGCTGGCTCAGGTAGTAGCCGCGGGAGGGGTTGTACCAGAGGTCGAGCTCGTTGAGGTAGACCCGCGCGGAGAGCTTGTTGCCGAGCTTCCAGACGCCGCGGGCGTCGCGGATCTCCTTGAGGTAGGGCCGGTATTTCGCGTCGTCGTAGGTCACGCTTACGAGGCTCGTCGAGGCGCCGAGGCCGAAACCGAGGTCGCCGAACGGGGTGCGCTTCGCGTAGCCGGTGCTGAGGCCCAAGGTGAAGTCCCAGGAATCGTAGGGCATCTTGTAGGCGTCGGGCACGGTGGAGCCGGCGGCGACGAACTCGGCCAGGCTGTTGTAGGGATCGGGCACGTCCTCCGTCGTGAAGGTCGGGCCGACGAGATCCTGGCCGATGGAAAGCCGCTTGTGCGTGAAGGAGAGGTCGATGCCGCCGGAAATCCGCTTGCCGAAGAGCCACTTGTCGAGGAAGGAGAAGGTGAGGTCCTGGTCGGTCGGGGAGGCGTTGACCTCGATGCCGAAGGTCTGGCCGTTGCCGAGGAAATTCTTGTCGTTCCACTTGATGAGGCCGGAGACGGGGAAGGATCCGGAGGCGCCGAGGCCGGAGAGGGTGACGCCGAACTGGATGTCCGCCGTGCTCTGCTCGGTCACGTTGATCACGAGGGCCATGAGGTTCTCGGCGCTGCCGGGAAGCATCTCGGGCTCGATCGCGGAGAAATACTGGGTATTGTACAGGTTGCGGAGGCCCTCGACGATCTTGGCCTTGGAGAAGATGTCGCCGACCTCGAGGGGGATTTCCCGGGCCATGACGCGTTCCTTCGTCTTGGCGTTGCCCTTGAAGGCGATGCTCTCGATGTGGGCGCGGTCGCGCTCGACGACGCGCACGAGGTAGGAGATGCTCTGCTTTTCCTCGTCGCGCCTCTCCACGAATTCGATCGTGTTGAAGATGTAGCCGTTCTCGTAGTAGAGATCGTCGATCCGCTGCTTGTCCTGCATGAGCTTGCGGTAGTTGAGGACGCCGCCGGCCTTGAGGTAGGAGAGCGAGGCGAGCTTCTCGGTCGTGAAGACCCGGTTGCCCTCGAAGGCGATCCCGCCGAAATTCCAGGGACGCCCCTCCTTGACCGCGAAGGTCAGGATGAGCCAGTTCTTGCCGCTTTTCTCGTCCTTCGACACCGTCCGCACGACGTCGACGATGCCGGCGTCCACGTAGCCGCGGGCGCGGTAGTAGTCGAGGATCTTCTGCTTGTCTTCCTCGAGCTTGATCTCCTGGAAGGCGCCGGTCTGGAAGAGCCCCGCCTCCTTGAGGCCGAGCTGGCCCTTCAGGGTCTGGGAGCTGACGACCTGGTTGCCGCTGAAGCGGAGTTCCTTGATCGCGACCTGGGAGCCCTCGACCACGGAGAAGACGAGGTTGACGCCGCCCGAGGGCAGGGGCTGGGTCACGGAGGAAACCTTGGCGTCGGGGTAGCCCTTCTCGTAATAGAGCCGGGTGACGGAGAGCTCGTCGAGCCGGGCCTTGGAGGCGTTGTAGATGTCGCCGGCCTTGATCTTGACGACGTCGAGGACGTCGCTGGAGCGGAGCCCGGAATTGCCCACGACGCGGAGCGCCTCGACATGGGGCTTTTCCGTCACGTCGAACTTGATGACGACGCGGGTCCTCGTGTCGTCGGCCGGGAAGGCCGCGGGCTCGATCCGGTCGAACCAGTCGAGCTCGTACACCCTCGCCTGGAGCTCCACCCAGAGCTCCTCGGAGAAGGACTTGCCGATATAGGAGCGCATGGCCGCGTCGAGTTCGCGCCGGTCGGCGTGCTTGACGCCGGTCCACTGGACCGCGGCGATCGGCTTGCCCCAGAACCAATCCTCGGGGGGCGCGTCCTGCGCGAACAGCGGGATGGACAGGAAGGCCAGGGCAAGGAAAACTGAAAGTCGCTTCATGATGCTCCTCACGGCTATCAAAGCTGGAGCCTCCAGGTGAGGCTGAGGCTCTGGTCGCTGATGTAGAGATTCTCCAAGCCAGCGGGCGTCGGCTTGACGCTCCAAAGGAGGAGTCCGAAGGGCGTATCGAACTCGACGCCGAGTTCGGAGTCTAAACGCAAAAGCCCGGAGCCAACAAGGGGGTCCGCCTCCCGGAGGCGCGCCGAGCCGTAGAGGAAAAGCCCTTCCCCGAGATACTTGCCGGCATAGAGCTCGGTCTCGTCGAGATAGGCGCCGAGGTCGCCGGTGGGCGTCGTCGGGTCGATGCGGGAGACGTCGATGAGCCAGCGCTGGACGACCTGGGTGCGGACGAAGAGCAGGTCGAGGCCGAGGGCCTCCCGGACCTTGCGCTCGAAGGCCTTGGTCGCGTTGAGCTGGGGAATGAATTCCGAGCTCGCGATGATCGCCTTGCGGAGGTCGACGGTGCCGCCCTCCGAGATGCCGAGGAGGCTCTCGCCGAGGAGGGCGGCGATGTCGGTTTCGCTCATCGTCGGATCGGAGGACAGCCGCGGCTTGAAATCGACGATCGGCGCGTTGTCGGCCCGGAGGGTCACGAGGACCGGCCCCTTCTCGTTCCGCTCCCGCCGCTCAGCGTAGAGCGTGACGCGCGGATCGAAAAAGTCGCTCGTCTCGTTGAACACGATCTTGGCGCTCTTCAGGAAGAAGTTGTTCTGGATGTAGAAGACCTCGCCGCCCCGCAGGTTGGCCGTGCCCTTGAAGGCGAGGTCCTCGGTCGCCTGGTCGAAGCGGATGGAAAGGAAGCTCGAGGGCTCCGCATAGCCGGAGACGATGGGGATGTCCTTGTTCGGGAAGAGGACCTGGACGCCGCGGCCGAAGCCGATCGCGAGGTCGAGATCCAGGAAGACCTCCGGGCGGACCGGCGGACCGGGGCGGAAGAGGGCCGGATTGATGATGACCTGGGCCCGCTCGATGTCGAGCCTGCCGCCGAGCCTGGCGGTGTCGCCCCGCAGGAGGAAATCGAGCTTCGTGGCGGCGTAGCCCTGGACCCGGATTCCGAGGACGACGGCGTCGATGGGGATCGGGTCGTCGGCCACGCTCCGGAGCGAGGCGCTGATCTCGCGGAAGGCCCAGCCCTCGAGGAGGGCGTCGCCCCGCAGGGCCGCCTTGGCCTCCCCGATCGGCACGGAGGGGCCTGAAAGGGATATGCGCTTGCCGTCGAACACGAGGGGAAGGTCGACGGGGCCGACCTTGCGGCCGAGCCAACCCGGCACCTCGATCGAGAAGCCGGCCAAGTTGAGCGAGCCGGCGAACTCCGGATCCGAGACGGAACCGCTGAGCGCGATGGAGCCGGAGACCCTCCCGGACGTGATCGAGACCGGCATCGCCTCGGCGAGGCCGAGGATGGTGGGCAGGTCGATGTCCACCTTGGAAAGCTCCGCGTCCAACTTGCCGCCGGAGCTGCGGCCGACGAGGACGAAGCCAAGGGGGAAGGGATCGCGGGCTTCGGCGGAAAAACGGCCGTCAGCCCGGTAGTCGAAAAAGAGCTCCCCTCCGCCCCCGCGGAAGCTCGCGGACTCCGGCGTCGAAGCCAGCGTGAAGGGCCAATCCTTGCGCGCGACGCTGCGATAGGAAAAATCCGCGACCTTGCCCTCGATGAAGTACTCGGGCGCGAGGGGGATGACGCCGAGGCCTTCGCGCGCCTGCCCCGCCCTCCCCTTGGCGCTGAAGGCGAAGGAAAGGGGCGCCCCCGAGGACGAGCTCGCGAAGCGGCCGGAGGCCGAGGCGGCGCGGGTCGTCGCGTCGAAGGAGAGGGCCAACCGCGAGAGTTCCATGCCGCGCCAGGCGAGCCGCGCGCCCTCGTCGAGGGACAGGCGGCCGTCTGCCCAGCCGCCCTTCGCGGCCAGGGACAGCGCCGACTCCCGGAAGGTGGCGTCGCGGAGGGAAGCGTCGAAGGAAAGGCGCGGAGCGGCGGCGGCGCCGGCGAGAAGGGCCGTCCCGTCCACGAGGCCCTTGAGCTCCGGAAGCCCGAGCCGGGCGAGGGGCGAGCCGCGCGCCTCGAGGCGGCCCGAGACGGCGCCTCCGACGAGGCTGCCTTCGAGCGCATAACGCTCTTCCTTGCCGCCGGAGAGGGCGGCCTTGAAGGCGAGGTCGCCGGTTCCGGCGGACAGGTCGTAGGAAAGGCTCGCCGCGCCGCGGAGCCGGGAGACGGCGTCCTGGAGGCTCAGCTCGGCGACCTCGCCGCCCCGCGGACCGAATTTGCCGGAGAGCCCGAGCACTGGCAGGCTCGCCCCGCCCTGGCCGTGGAGGGAGGCGCCGAGCGAGGCGACGGCGAGACTCCAGTCCGACGGCCCCGCCCACCGGCCGTCCGCGTCGAAACTGGCGATGAGCGTCGCACCCGGCAGGGGCAGGGGAAGGTCGACTGCCTTGGCGGCGACGAAGGTCTCCCCGTCGAGGCTCCGCGCCGAAAGTTCGAGGCCGTAGTCGCCGCGGAGGAAGAGGCCCTCCCCCGCGAGCGTCCCGGCGAAGGCGTAGGGTATGTCGGCGAGGGACATTGTCGCGTCGAAGGCCAAGCGGCCGGCTTCGGCGAAATCCACCTTGCCCCGGGCCTCGGCGAGATAGCCGCCGTAGGAGAACAAGGCGCGCTTCAGGGTGGCCCCCTTGTCGTTTCCCGAGAAGGAAAGGAGGGCGTAGGCGCCGGGAATGGAATCCGAGACCAGGGCGAAATCCGTCGTGGAATAGGCCACGCGGGAAAAATCCGTCCGGAGATAGAGGTCGCCGGCGAGCCTGAGGCCGCCCGTCGCGGCAGCCGCCTCGGACGAGGCCAGGGCGGCGACGACCGGTCCGAGGGAACCGACGTCGAAGGATTCGAAGGCCGCCTCGAGCTCGAGGATTGAGGCCTCGCCGAAGGACAGGTTCCCTTCGCAGCGGAAGCGGGGGCTTCCGGCCCTGGCCAGGCCCTCCCCGGCGAAGGCCAAGGGAGGCGTCGCTCCCGCCGACTCCTCGGGGGGCCTGAAGGAAAGGGAAAAATCGAGGGAATCGGCGCCGAGGAAACCCTCCACGACGAAATCGCGCATCGCGACATCGCCGGCCGCGAGGGTCTCGGCGAGGGCGGCGTAATGGCGGTCCCCGCCGAAAAGCCGGAAGGACGCGGACAGGGGCAGGATCGCGCCGGACTTGCCCGGGATCCGGGCGGCGACGGCCAGCTCGCCGTCCACCGAAAGGCCGCGGAAGCCGATCGAACCGGAATAGGAGGCTTCGCCGAAGGCCGTCTCCAGCCTTGCGAGCTCGATCCGGGCGCCGCCGGAATCGCCGGAGGCGCGGAGTTCGGCGCGGCCGAGGCCGCGGCCGAGGCCGTCGAGTTCGGCCGCGGCCAGTTCGCCGGCGAGATCCAGCCGATAGCGGATCCCGGCGGGATCGGCGCCCGGGAGGTCCAGCGCGAGGGCGCCGCGAAGCGGGATGTCCAGCCACGGCGCCAGGGCCGCGAGCTTGCCGCGGAGGGCCAGGCTCCGGGAAGGGGCGAAGCCTTCCAGGGAAAGGGAAAGGCCCAGGTCGCCGCTCGCCGAGTCGTAACGGAGCGAGGCGTCCAAGGGCGCCTTGTCCTCCACCTTGCGGAGCGCGGCGACGCCGCCTGAATAGGACAGCTCGAAGCGCTGCCGCGCGAGGACGAAATCGTCGGCGCGCGCGGCGAGGGAAAGCATGAGCCTGAGGCGCGAAAAATCCCTGGCCACGCGGCCGGAGACCTCGAGGGGGAGTTCGAGGCGGCCGAGACCGGGGAGCCCCTCGGCGGCGAGGCTGCCCGAAAGGGAGAGGTCGGCGTCGGGGCCGGCGCCGCCGATCGAGAAGGATCGCACCTTCGCCTCGAGGGGACCCGGGCCGACCCCGGTAAGCCTGAGGGAAAGATCGTTTCCCGAGACGGAAAAGCGCGGCAGGGCCGGCGCGGCGGCCGCGGAACCGCCGCTGAAGCGTTCGGCTATCCCGGCGACGATCTCGAAATCGGCGGCGTCCAGGTTCGCCTCGACCCGTTCGAGCCGGATTTCCGAGATGGCGAGGTCGCCCCGGCCGCCCGCGAGG
>JAEUJG010000529.1 GCA_016794765.1 Spirochaetaceae bacterium
GGTCCGGCCGAGGCCCTCGAAGAAGAGGTTCCAGCCCTCCTCCAGCACCGAGGCCATCAGCGCTTCCTTGTTCTCGAAGTAGGTGTAGATGCTGCCTACCGGCAGGCCCGTCCCGCGGGCCAGGTCGGCGACGCTCGTGCCGTGGAAGCCGCGCTCCGCGAAGAGCCGCTTGGCGGCGGCGAGGATGGCGCGGCGCTTCGCCTCGTCCTTTTCCCGGGCCACGTTATGCGCCCTCGAAAAGGCCCTTCGAGCGATCCTTGCGGACGTGGTCCCAGGAGAAGACCTGGCCGTTCATGACGATGTAGACGCCGGGCGGGAGAAGCTGCGCGGCCATGAAGGCGGTCCCGAAGTTGAAGAGGGCGTCCGACCCCTGGATCTTGTAGGGGATCATCGCGCCGGTGAGCACGATCGTCTTGTCGAGGCCGGCGGGGCCGAGGAGCTTGGCGGTCTCGGACATCGTGTCCGTGCCGTGCGTGATGACGATGCGCCGTTCGGGCGCCTTCCGGCAGGCCTCGAGGACGCTCTTCCGGTTTTCGTCCTGCATCTGGAGACTGTCGATGAGCTGGTTCAGCTCGATCTCCACCGGCACGGTCACCCGCGTCAGCTTGAGGATCTCCGGGAGGTGGCTGTCCTTGAAGGTCAGCTCGCCGCGGATTTCGTCGTAGTGCTTGTCGAAGGTACCGCCGGTGACGATGACGCGAATCGGGGTTGCATCCATGGTTTCGAGTATGTACCGCCCCTTTGCGTTTTGACAAGCGCCGGAGCTTCCGTGGCGCCCCCTAGACGATTTGGGAGGAGCCGATATAATAGCGACCTGCTTTGTAAGCTTAGCAAGCCTTGCATAAGGAGTCCTTTTTTCGCATGGTACAGAGAAAGCCCTACGCTTTGGCAATAATGCCTATAGCGCTAATTACTGTTATTATCTCTATTTCCTGCAAGGACGCTGACCAAAGCTTCCACCCCGACATCGATTCGGAAATCGTCCGACTGGCCGGCCTGAGCGACCGCGAGGTCCCCGGCTTTATCCAGAATCTCGATAGAAGCGACGTCATCGCCGAATACTATCGGGATCCCTCCACCAAGCGGGAGGTGCTGGATTTTTTCACCGGAATCACCCATTCCGAGAAAATCGCGGCGGCCATCCTGGAGAACGCCGACCGTTTCGGCGTCCCGCCGGGCCTGGCCTTCGCCCTGGCCTACGAGGAAAGCAAATTCAAGGTGGCGGCGATCAACGACAACGGCGACTCCGTGGACCGCGGCCTCTTCCAGCTCAACTCCAAATCCTTTCCCGAGCTCACCGAGGCGCAGGTCTACGATCCGCGGGAAAACGCGCGTTACGGACTCGCCCACCTCGAGTTCTGCCTGCGGACGGGGGGCAACGAGGTCGCCGCCCTCGCGATGTACAACGCCGGGACGACGCGGGTCTCCCGCGACGGCACGCCGCGCCGCACCCTCAACTATGTTTTCCGCATCACGAAATACGAGGAAAACATCACGAGCCTCTTCGCCGCCAAGGTCGTCGCCAAGGACAAGCTCCGCGTGGCGCGCGGCGATCGGCTCGCGCCGGCGGTGGACTGAAGGGAACGATTCGGACAAGCCGGCGGATCGCCCCGCATCCGCCGGTTTCCGCCCCATGCCCGCCGCCAGGCGGGCATTTGTTTTTCCGCCCGCAGCCGCCTAGACTTGATGCATGGCCAAACAGGGAGGCCAGGCGGCGAAATCGCTGACCCGGCATACGGTCGCCCTCGTCGCCGCGACGATCACGGCCCTTCTCGGCATGACGATGGCCCTGTCGGCCTTCATCGTGCTCGGGAGCTTCCTGGACCTCGAGCGCAAGACCGTGGGTACGAACCTCGAGCGGTGCCTGTCGGCCCTGGAGGACGAACGGATCCGCCTGGACCGAGTTTTGCGCGACTGGGCCTACTGGGACGACAGCTACCGCTTCGTCGGCGGCGAGTTCCCGGAGTACGTCGAGCTGAATCTCGCCGAAGAGACCTTCCTCAACCTGCGGGTGGACGCCGTCATCTTTCTCGACGAGGCGGGCCGGAAGCTCCGGGCGGACTACCGCGCCCTGCCGCCGGGCCGCCAGGGCGCCGAAGCGCTCGCCGACCTCGAGCGCGCCATCCTCGGGGGCGGCGTCCTGGCGCGCGCCTGCCGCGACGACGAGCCGGTCGGCGGCCTCATGGCCCTGAAGGAAGGCCCCTTCCTCGCCGTGGCCTATCCCATCCATTCGAGCCTCATCCGGGAACCGCCGCGGGGCAGCCTCGTCATGGGCTTTTTCCTCGACGAGGAGCGGGTTCGGGCGATCTCGGACCGCTTGAAACTGGACCTGCGCATCCTCCCCGACCGCGCGGCCCTGGCCGCCGAGGGCCTCCCTCCGGAGTCGCTCGCCGAGTTCGACGCGAAAGGAAGGACCACCCGGGCCCTGTCGCGATCGGAGATCCGCGGCTACGAAGGGCTCGACGACATCGAGGGCCGTCCCCGCTTCGTCCTCGAGCTGCGGGAACCGCGCGACCTTTACGCTCGGGGACTCGCGACGATCCTCACCTTCTTCGGCTTCCTCGCGGCGGCCGGAATCGCGGCCATAGGCCTCGGCCTGGTCTTCACGCGCCGCGTCATCCTTTCTCGGATCATCGGCCTCCACGACGAGGTCCTGGCGATCCGCGACGAACGCGACCTGTCGCGCCGCGTCACGCCCCGCGGGGAGGACGAGATCGGCGCCCTCGGCCTCGCCGTCAACGAGCTCCTCGACACCCTGCAAAAGGCGCAGCGGGAAAAGGAGCGCGCGCGGGAAGAGCTCAAGGCGATGAATTCGGCGCTGGAGAACCGGGTCCGCGACAGGACCGCGGAACTCGCGCGCTCCAACGAATCGCTGCGGGAACTGGTCGAGGAGAAGGAGCAGTCCGAGCGCGACCTCGAGAACCTCCTCCGCCAGGACCACCTCACGGGAATCGCCAGCCGCGCGGAGTTCGAGGAGCGGCTCGACCAGGCCATCGCGCGGGCGCGCCGCCGAGGCGAGCGCGCGGGCCTCATCCTGATGGACCTCGACCGCTTCAAGGAGATCAACGACAGCATGGGCCACGCGGCCGGCGACCGCCTGCTCCAGGCCGTCGCGAAGCGCCTGTCCGCCGGCATGCGGCGCGAGGACACCGTGGCCCGCTGGGGCGGCGACGAGTTCACCATCGTCATCGCGGAGATACTCATGGCCAGCGACGTCGGCATGGTGGCGGAGAAAATCCGGATTGCGCTGGAGCCGCCCTTCACGATCGACGCCGAGGAGCTCAGCGCGAGCGCGAGCATCGGCATCGCGATCTACCCGGAAGACGGACAGGACGCCGAAACCCTGATGAAGCGGGCCGACATGGCGATGTACCGCGCCAAGGGCGAGGGCGGCGGGAAGGCGCGTTTCTACGAGCCCGAGATGGACGCGGAGATCTACGAGCGGCTTTCCGTCGGCAACCTCCTCCGGCGGGCCCTGGAGCGGGAGGAATTCCGGCTCTGCTACCAGCCGCAGCAGGATCTCAGGAGCGGACGGATCGTCGGCGTCGAGGCCCTGCTCCGCTGGAAGAGCGCCATCCTCGGCGACATCCCGCCCGACCGCTTCATTCCCGTCGCGGAGCGGACGGGGCTCATCGTCCCCATCGGCGAATGGGCGCTGCGCCGCGCCTGCGAAACCGCGGCGCGTTGGTTCCGGGACGGCGGCGGGGAGATCGTGATTTCGGTCAACATCTCCCCCCGGCAGTTCAGGGAAAAGGAGCTCGTCGCGACGATCGGCCGCATCCTCGACGAGACGGGGCTCGAGCCGCGTCTCCTCAACATCGAGATCACGGAAGGCGTCCTCATGGACGGCGAGTGGGGCGCGCGGAAGGTGCTCGAGGATCTCCGGGCGCTCGGCCTCTCGATCTCCATCGACGACTTCGGCGTCGGCTACTCCTCGCTGAGCTACCTCAAGGAGTTCCCGATCCAGAGCCTCAAGATCGACAAGTCCTTCATGACCGGCATCGCCGAACGGGGCTCGAACCTCTCGATCGTGAAGGCGATCATCTCCCTCGGCAAGAACATGCGCCTAGAGGTCGTCGCCGAAGGCACGGAGAACGAGGCGGAGCTGGCGGTCCTCAGGGACAACGGCTGCGACATCGCGCAGGGCTTCTGCATCAGCCGCCCCCTCGAGGAGGGAGCGGCGGCCGCCTTCCTCGCCGGGCACGGCGCGATCGGGCGCCACGCGGCGGCGCGCGAAGCCGCCTCGGGCGAAGCCGCCGCGCGGGCCGCCGCCGCGAAGGCGCGGGAGGGAGGCTGAAGCCCTTCACGCGCCAAGCCGAGGACGCCGCGCCCCGGGTCGGTCAGCGCTTCAAGTTCCAGGCGGGGCTCGAATACTTCTCCGCGGCCAGCGCGGCGGCGCGCTCGAGCTCGGGGCCCGTCGGCGCCGAGGCTTCGAGCGTCGCCCCCCCGCCGCCTTCGAGGCGGCCGAAGGAAGCGGCGAAGCCCCGCCGCAGGGCCTCCGCCGCCTCGCCGTAGCCGACCTCGCGGCCGAGCAACCCCTTGAGGCCGGCGACGCGGGCCTTCACGTCCTCGATGAGCTTGCCCTTGAGCTTCTCGTTCGGCACCCGGAGGAGGGAAAACATCCGCTCGGGATCGACGTCGAGAAGGAGGGTGCCGTGCTGGAGGAGGCAGCCGAGCTTCCGCGTCTGCGCGTTGCCCGACACCTTCCGGCCGGCGGCCGTGATGTCGTTGATGGGGGCGAAAGCCGCCTCAACGCCGAGGAGGGCGAGCCCCTCCACGATTCCGCCGGCGACGCGGCGGTAGGACTCGAGGATGTCGGCCGGAGCCAGCGGGTGGCCCTCGGGAGCGACGACGGAGTAGGTGATCTCGGCGGCGTGGAAGACGGCGCCGCCGCCGGTGGAGCGGCGGAGGGCGTCGACGCCCGCGGCGCGGCAGGCCTCGAGGTCCACCTCGGCCTCCATCGACTGGAAGTAGCCGATCGTGACGGCGGCGGGCTCCCAGCGGTAGAGCCGCAGGACCGGCGCCGAGCGGCCGGCGGCGACCGACTCGAGGAGGGCTTCGTCGAGCCCCATGTTGAAGGCGCCGGTCCCGGCGCCCGTTTCAAGAAACCTGAGCTTCATGGAGGGCCCTCCCCAGGGTCGCCGCGATGTCGGCCGCGCCGGCGCCGTAGATGACGAGACCCGGGCGCGAGAAGGCGCCGAGGGCGGCCTCGGCGAGCCGGTCCGTCGGCACGCCGCCGAGTTCGGCCTCCGCAGCCTCGAAGCTCGCCTCGGGGTGGGCGAAGAAGTCGCCCGCGACGCGGACCCGGAGGACGGACCCGCCCTCGAACTCCACCTCGACCCGAAGGAGCTTCCCGCCGGGGACCTTGTGGTCAAGCCTTGCGATCATGGGCGCGCCTCCTCGAAGCCCGCGCGCGCGTGGTAGGAGGTGCGCGCGAGCGGCGCCGCGACCACGCTGACGAAGCCCTTCCCGCGGGCGATCCCCGCGAGGCGGGCGAAGGCCTCGGGAGGCAGGTACTCGCTGACCTCGAGCTGGTCGGGGGTCGGGCGGAGGTACTGGCCGAGGACGAGGCTCGAGCAGCCGACGCGGCGGAGATCGTCCATCGCGGCCAGGACCTCGGCCTCGGTCTCGCCGAGGCCGAGCATGATGCTCGACTTCACGACGGCGCGGCCGTCCCGGGCGGCGAGCTCGAGGCACCGCAGGGATTTCGCGTAGGAGGCGCGGGCGTCGCGGACGCGCTGGAGGCGCTCGACGACCTCGATGTTGTGGGCGAAGACCGCGGGACCCGAGTCGAGCACCGCCTCGATCTCCCCCTCGGCGTAGTCGGGCGTCAACGCCTCGACGCGGACGCCGGGATTGCGCCCCAGGACGGCGCGGATCGCCTGGGCGAAATGTCCGGCGCCGCGGTCGGGGAGATCGTCGCGGTCGACGCTCGTGATCACCGCGTACTTGAGCCCGAGTTCGGCGACCGCCTCGGCGAGTTCGGCGGGCTCCTCCGGTCGGAGCGGCTCGCCAGCGCGCGCCGTGGCGACGGCGCAGAAGCGGCAGCCGCGGGTGCAGACGGCGCCCATGATCATGAAGGTGGCGGTCGCCTGGCCCCAGCATTCGGCCTTGTTGGGACAGCGGGCCTCGTCGCAGACGGTATGGAGACCGCGGCGCCGGAGCAGTTCGGAGGTGCGCTTCCAGTTGTCGCCGGAAGGCAGGGCGACGCGGAGCCAGGCCGGCTTGCGGAGCGCCGCGGGAGAGGGCGCGGGGGCGGGCGACGGCGGGATCGGACCGCCGGACGGGGTATCGCTCACGGCGTGCCTCCCTCAAGGTCCTCGCCCTCCGCCTTTGGCCCGAAGGCGCCGGCGGGGAGGTCGGAACGGCGGACCCGGAGGCTTTCGGCGAAGAGGCGCGCGGCCTTGACGAGACCGGCGGCGTCGCCGCGGCCCAGGACCGCGATGCGGAAGATCGCCGATTCGATGAGGGCGTAGACAAGGTCGCCGGCCGCCTTCACGGAGAAGGGCGCGAACTCCCCGCTCCGCATCCCCTCGATGAGGATTCCGGAAATGATGTGGCGCATCCTGATGGTGCGGCGCCTGACGCGCTCGTCCGGATTTCCGCCGGAGGCGCGGATGTGGCCGAGATAGTCGAGGACGACGGAGATGAGGCGCTGGTGGCGGACACATTCCTCGATGGCCATGCCGGCGATCGAGGCGAGCTTTTCCGTTTGCGACAGGGCGGGATTGACCGCGACCTCGCGGATGCCCGATTCGAGCTTCTCGGTAAAAAGCTTTATGCTGAAAGAAAATATCTCGCGCTTGTTCTTGAAATAGAGGTAGAGGATGGTTCGGGTGATGCCGCAGCGTTCGGCAATTTTTTGGAAGGTCGTATCCTCGTAGCCCTCGGAAACAAAGACGTCCAAGGCTTTTTCGAGGATTTCCCGCTTCCGCTTATCGTGCTCCACGGCAATTGACACTTTCACCCCCTTCGTCGAGGTGTTAGTATACGCAAAAAGAAGCCCTTGGTGAAGCTCCGCAATTTCCCGCGAAGGCCCGAAGGCGACGCGCTATTCTTCTTGCCCTATCGCACAAGTCAGGCTATGGTGGCGGAAAGCCGCGCTTCCCCCGGGAGTCCGCGGCAACTTGGAGAAGGACGACCATGCTCGGCATCGAAAGCGAGAGCGCCATCTGTCAGCCGACCCGGGCGCAGGACCCGGGTCCGGAACTCGCCGCCTTGCGCCGAATCGTGCTCGAGTCGCGCCTGGGACTCATCTTCGACGAGTACCCCCTCCTCACGACCCTCCTCGACTCCTCCCGCCGCATCGTCTACGCGAACCGCCGCTCGCTCGAACTCATGGACGCCGCCGGGGAGGAATCCGTGCTCGGACTCCGCTTCGGCGAGGCCTTCGGCTGCGTCCACGCCAGGGAAAGCGCCGCCGGCTGCGGGACGAGCGCGGCCTGCCGCTTCTGCGGCGCCGCCCGGAGCGTGGACGAAGGACTCGCGGGCTCGTCCGTCAGCGAGGAATGCAGCATCAGCCGCGACCGCGAAGGCCGCGGCGAGTCGCTCGACATGCGCATCTGGGCCCGCCCCATCGACCTCGAAGGGGGTGCCTTCGTCCTCCTCGCGGCCGAGGACATCTCGGCGGAAAAGCGGCGCGAAGTCCTGGAGCGCGTCTTCTACCACGACATCGCGAACACGGCCTCGGGCATCAGAAGCATCCTCGACCTCATCCGGATGCTGCCCGGCGAGGATCCCGCCGAGTACCTGGACCTGATCCGCGCCGCGGCGGGACAGCTCATCGACGAGATCGAGTCCCAGCGCGCCCTCAAGGCCGCCGAGTCGCGGGAACTCGCCGTCCGACCCGTCCTCCTCGACGGCGGCCAGGCCCTGGTCGCGGCGACCGGGCTCTTCGCCTACCGACTCCACGGCAAGGCGACGCGGGTGGCGATAGCGCCCGGCTCCGAACATCCCCTCGTCGAGACCGATCCCGCCCTCCTCCATCGAGTCCTTGTCAACATGCTCAAGAACGCCCTCGAGGCCGCGGAGCGCGACGAGACCGTCGTCGCGGGCGCGCGCGTCGAATCCGGCGGCGAAGACGGTACGAACTGCGCCGTCTTCTGGGTGCGGAACCGGGCGGTCATGCCCGAGGCGACCCAAAGCCGCCTCTTCCACCGCTCCTTTTCCACCAAGGGCCCCGGCCGCGGCGTCGGCACCTACGGGATGCGGCTTCTCGGGGAAGGCTATCTGGGCGGTACGATCCGTTTCCGTTCGGAGCCGGGGGAAGGCACGACCTTCGAACTCCGTCTGCCCAGCGGGAGCCCCTTGTTATAGTGTTACGAAGCTTAGGATCAACCCCTAAATCACAAGTATTTATTTTCATAATATATAATTAGACAACCAAACTCTTTTAAACACAAAGTTCGTAACACCTCATAGTGGATCCAAAAAATCGAGGATGGGGGCGTTCACCGCCGGCGCGTGGGTCTCCATCGGACAATGCCCCGCCCCCTCGATGCTCGAATACCGCGCATCGCGGAGATCGCCGACGAGCCGTTCGCCGGCGGGCCGCACGATGCGGTCGGCCGAGCCCCACAGCACGAGGGTCGGAGCGGCGACGGCGCCAAGGTTTGGCGTAGCGTCTCCGCCAGAGGTCTTGGACCAGGCGAGAAGCGCCCCGGCGATACCCGGCCTGAGGAAGGGAGCCCAATAGCCTTCGAATTCCTCCTTCGTCGCATCACGCCCGAAGACTCGTCCGAGGAGGGCCTTGAAGCGGGTGATATCGAGGAGGTAACGCTCGAGGCCGCGGGAAGCGCCGGAGCCCAAGAGGCGCACGATGCCGGGGGGACCGGCCTTGCCGTAAACGGCGGGAGCGACAAGGACAAGGGCGCGGACGGAATCGGGACGGGTCGCGGCCATATGGGCGGCGATGCGGCCGCCGAGGGAATGGCCGACGAGGATCCAGCCCCGGCCCGAAGCGGCCGGCCCGGTTTCGGGCAAGGGCTCCCGCTCGAGGAGCCGCCACAGGAGCGCGGCGCGGGCCGTCGGCGTGCCGGAGGCCTGGCCCGAGAGTTCGGCGGCGGACGCGGAGGAGTGGCCGAAGGGCGGATAGTCGAAGGCCAGGACGCTGTAGCCGGCGCCGGAAAGGGCCGGCGCGAGGAGGCGCCAGCCGAAGACGGAGCCGCCGAAGCCGTGGACTAGGAGGACCTTGCCCCGGGGACGGGGGAAGCGCAGGGGATCGGGTTCCCAGCGCAGGGCATGGAGCCGGAATCCTTCGAAGTCGACGAACTCCGAGTCGGCGTAGGGCCTGACGAGGGGATGGGCGGCCAAGGCCGATTCGCGGGCCGCTGCCAACTCCTCCGGGTCGGTGGCGCAGGAGGCGAGGCCGACCGCCGAACCGGCGGCGACGAGAAGGGCGGAAAGGCGAACGAGGGCGGCGAAGGCGGCCTTCGCGCGGCCGAGGCGCGTATCTTCGGGTCTGCGCATGCCATAAGTATAGCGCCTCGCCTTGTACCGCGGGCCCCTCTGGAGTAGTATTCGCAGGAAGGGGCGCGCCGCGCGCGGACCCCCGGACGGAGGGAGGTCCCGTATGAACGAAGAGGAAAAAATCCTCGTCGTGCGGCTCGAGGGCATCGAGGGCGAGGGTGGACTCGTCGCGAAGGCCGGCGACCGGCTCATGGAGTTCCACGTCTCCCGCGAGGCGCGCGACGAGCTCGGACTCGAAGGCTCGCTCTTCCGCAGCACGGGAAACGTCGTCCTTCCCGATTTCGCCGCCGCGCGCCTCCTCGCGCGCCGCATCAACGAGCGCGTCGACGCCGCCCTCCTCCCCGAACGCACGGTGCGCGCGGGGCGCCTCAACGCGATGGCGCTCATCGACGAGATCCTCCACGACGTCGCGCGCCTCTACCGCGAACGCGCGGCGGCCGACGCCTTCGCCAAGGCCCTCGCCGCGATGGAGGCCGAGCTCGGCAAGCGGGAAACCGACGCCCTGCTCCTCGCCTTCGCGAAGGCCTTCCCTCCCCTCGCCGTGTACCGCCGCGAGACGACCGAAAAGGCCTGGCTCGAGGCGGCGCGCGACGGCGTGCCGAACCGCCTCCTCGCCCTCGAGGAGCTGCTCCTCCTCCGCCTCGCGAACGAGAACCCCGCCTTCGGTCCCTACCGCTTCCTCTTCGACGACGGCTCGCGCCCCGAGGGCGAGTCGCCGCGCGAGGGCTCCCTCGCCGCGCGCGGGGACTATCTCCGCGCCGTCGCCGCCCTCGAAAAAAGCTTCGTGACACAGCCGAGCTTCGGTCCCGACGGGGAGGACCTCGTCACGATGCTCCGCGCCCCCGCCCGCGAGGCGCCCTACTCCCTGCCGGGCCAGCTCGACTACATCCGGCGCCGCTGGGGCCTCCTCATCGGCGACAAGCTCCTCCGCCTACTCGGCGGGCTCGACCTGATCCGCGAGGAGGAAAAGCCCCGCTTCCCCGGCCCCGGCCCGACGCGCGCCTACGCCTACCGCGGCATGGAGGCCGAGTACGAGCGCTTCACCGAGGACCGCGACTGGATGCCCAACGTCGTCATGATGGCGAAGAGCGTCCTCGTCTGGCTCCACCAACTCTCCGTCGCCTACGGCCGGAGGATCGACCGCCTCGACGCGATCCCCGACGAGGAGCTCGACCTCCTCGCCACCCGCGGCTTCAACGGGCTCTGGCTCATCGGGCTCTGGGAACGGAGCGCGGCGAGCGCCGAGATCAAGCGGCGCTGCGGCAACCCGGAGGCCGCGGCCTCCGCCTACTCCCTCTTCGACTACGAAATCGCGGGCGAACTCGGCGGCTGGCCGGCCCTCGAGTCGCTCCGCGCGCGCGCCGCCTTGCGGGGCATCCGCATGGCGGCGGACATGGTGCCGAACCACGTAGGCATCGACTCGGCCTGGGTCCGCGAGCGGCCGGACCTCCTCATGTCGAGCGGGAGCTGCCCCTTCCCCGGCTACTCCTTCTCCGGCGGCGACCTGTCCGGCGACGGCCGCGTGGAGATCCGCGTCGAGGACCACTACTACGACCGCACGGACGCCGCGGTCGTCTTCCAGCGGCGCGACCGCTCCTCGGGCCGGGTGGACTACGTCTACCACGGCAACGACGGCACGGGCATGGCCTGGAACGACACGGCGCAGATCGACTTCCTCAAGCCCGAGGCCCGCGAGGCGGTGCGCGAGCGCATCCTCCACGTTGCGCGCAACTTCCCGATCATCCGCTTCGACGCGGCGATGGTCCTCGCCAAGAAAAGCGTCAGGCGACTCTGGTATCCGGAGCCGGGCTCCGGCGGCGACATTCCCTCGCGCGCGGAGTACGCCAGGTCCCAGGAGGACTTCGACCGGGCCATCCCCGAGGAGTTCTGGCGCGAGGTCGTGGATCTCTGCGCGCGCGAGGCGCCCGACACCCTCCTCCTGGCTGAGGCCTTCTGGATGATGGAAGGCTACTTCGTCCGCACACTCGGCATGCACCGCGTCTACAACTCGGCCTTCATGAACATGCTGAAGCGCGAGGAGAACCGGAAGTACCGCGAGACGATCAAGAACACGCAGGAGTTCGACAAGGACATCCTGAAGCGCTTCGTCAACTTCATGAACAATCCCGACGAAGAGACCGCCGTCGCCCAGTTCGGCAAGGGCGACAAGTACTTTGGCGTCTGCACGATGATGGCGACGATGCCCGGCCTGCCGATGTTCGGCCACGGCCAGCTCGAGGGCTTCGAGGAAAAATACGGCATGGAATACCGCCGCGCCTACCGCGACGAGACGCCCGACGCGGCCCTCGTGGAGCGGCACGAGCGCGAGATCTTCCCCCTCCTGAAGCGCCGCCGGCTCTTCTCCGGAGTCGAGCGCTTCCTTCTCTACGACCTCGTCTCCGACGACGGTTCCGTCAACGACAACGCCTTCGTCTATTCGAACGGCGAAGGTACCGAACGCGCCCTCGTCGCCTACAACAACGCCTACGAGCGCGCCTCCGGGCGCGTCAGGATGTCGGCGCCCTACGCCGAGAAGCTTCCGGGCGGCGGCAAGACCCAACGGAGCAAGGGCCTCGCCGAAGCCCTCGGGCTCGTCGCCGCCGACGACCGCTTCCTCGTGATGCGCGAATCGCGCTCGGGACTCTGGTACCTCCGGCGCTCGCGCGAGATCGAGGAGTCGGGACTAGCCCTCGTTCTCGACGGCTTCCAGTGCCAGGTCTTCCTCGACATCTTCGAGGTCGTCGACGACGAACGCGGCACCTACCGCGCCGTCCACGACACCCTCGGCGGCTCCGGCGTTCCGGACCTGGCCGAGGCCGTCCAGGATGTCGTGCTCAAGGACCTCTACGCCGCCTTCGCGGCCCTCGCCGCGCCCGGCTTCTTCGCCTTGGCGGCCAAGGCCGTCAGGGGCGAGGAGGCGGCCGCGGCGCCGCTGGCGGCAGTCCAAGCCGGCGCCCCGGGAACCGCTTCGGCCCCGGTTGCCGAGGCTCGGCTCGCCCCCCCGCCGTCCAAGCGCCGGGGCGCCGCCTCTCCCGAGGCCGTCCGCAAGGCCGCCGCGAAGGAACTCCTGGCGACGGCGGCGGAACCCGCCCTCGCCTTCTACGCCGTCGTCCGCGGCCTCATCCGCGAGGAGGCCGCCGAGGAGGGCCTGCCCTCCGGCCACGCGGCCGCCCTTGATCCGGCCGCCGCGCGGGCCCTGGCCCTGGCCGAGGACGCCGCCGCCGCGGAATCGGCGCGCGACCGTCTCCTCGAGGGTCTGGCGGCCCTGGCGGGACTCGCGCGCCCGGCCGCCTCCCCGGCCGCCTCCCCGGCCGAGGGGCGCGGGGAGCCCGCGGAGGGAAGCCTCGTCGCGGACTTCCTCGCGGCGCCGCACGCCGCGGAGATCGCCGCCGCCTATCTCGTCGCAGACGGGCTCAAGGCCCTCGCGGGCCGCGCCGCCGCGGGCGAGGAGGCCCGCCGCCTGGTGGAGCGCCTCTTCCTGGAGCGGAAGCTCCGGGAGGCCCTCAGGGCGGCCGGAACGCCGGTCGATGTCGCCCATCGCGCGATGTCGATGGCCAAGGCCTTCCTGGCGCGGAGCGGGAAGGCGCACGAGGCCGCCGCCGGCGCGACCGAGCGCGGCAAGCTCCGCGCCGGGGCGGAACGCGCGGAGGCCCCGCCCGCCGTCCTCGCCCTGGAACTTTTCCGCGCGCACGCCGAGGACGAGGAGATCCGCGCCGTTCTCGGGGTCAACCGCTTCGAAGGGGTCGATTGGTTCGTCAAGGAGCGCTTCGAGGAGCTGGCCGCCTTCGGCGCGATCGCCGCCGCCGCCGCGCCGCCTCCGCCGGGCCACAAGCCTTCCGGCAAGGAAGCCGCGGCCCGGCGCCTCCGCGCGGCGGAGGGGACAGCCGCCGCCTTCCTGGCGGCGGAGGCCGATTCCGGCTATCGCCTCGACCGCCTCGGCTCGGCCCTCGAGGCCGCCGCGGCGAAGTCGGGCGCGGGCGCTGAGCGGGGGGCCAGGTAGCATGGTGTTTTCGTCCCTGGATCCCCGTTCGCTCGCCCTCAATCCCTTCTCGCTCATCGCCGAGGACTGGATGCTCGTCACGGCCGGCGTCCCCGGCGACTGGAACACGATGACCGCCTCCTGGGGCGGCCTCGGCCACCTCTGGAACCGCGATGTCGCCTTCGTCTTCATCCGGCCGACCCGGCACACCTTCGGCTTCATGGAGCGGGAGGCCTTCTTCAGCCTTTCCTTCTTCGATCCCGGGATGCGGCAAGCCCTCGGCGTCTGCGGCCGGCTTTCGGGCCGCGACGCGGACAAGGCCAAGGCGGCGGGACTCACGCCGCGCTCCTTCGAGCTTCCGGCCCGGGCCGGCGACCCCGCGGCCCGGGTGCAGTCCTTCGAGGAATCGCGCATCGTCTTCGCCTGCCGCAAGCTCCACGCGCAGGACCTGGATCCCGCCTGCTTCGTCGATCCCTCGATCGCCGGCCACTACGAATCCCTCGACTGGCACCGCCTCTACGTCGGCGCCGTCGAAGCCGCCTGGAAACGGGACTGATGGCCGCGTTTCTGGAGCTCGAGGAGGCCGTCCTCGCGGGCCTCGCCGACAGGGGCCTGTCCTTCGTCTTCCCGAGCGAGATCGTCGCGGAGGCTTGGCTCGAGCGCTGCCTCGCGGCGAGCGGCCGCCCCGCCGTCGAGGCCGACCGCTTCCTCGGCTGGGACCGCTTCAAGGAACTCGTCTCCTCCGAATCCGCGGGAGCCAAGCCGGCCACGCCCTTCCTGCGCACCGTGTTCGCGGCCGGATACCTCGCGGCCAACGCGAAGGAGCCCAGGCTTTCGGTCCTCATCCCGCGCGAGCACGCCGCGGGCTACGCGCCCTTCGTCGGCCACGTCGCCGCCCGCCTGCCGCGGCTCCGCGGCCTCGCCGACGCGGCGGCCCGCCGGGCCGGAACGGCCGGCGGCCCGCCGATGGGGCTCCTCGCCGACTGGCTCGAGATCCACCGCGCCTACGAATCCTTCCTCGCCGATCGCGGCTTCTTCGAGCCTTCCTACCTGCCCCGCCTGCTCCGCGATCCGGGCCGCCGTTTCCTCCTGTTCTTTCCCGGCCTGATCGAGGATTACGCGGACTACGCCGAGGCCCTCGCCGCGTCGGGTTTCGTCACGGCCCTCGGAACCGCGCCGGAGGGGGGGCCGCGCCCGCGCCTCCTCGAACCCGCGACCGCCCTCGGCGAGATCAGGTCGGCGCTCCGCGAGATCGGCCGCCGACTCGACTCGGGCGACGATCCCTCAGGAATCGTCGTCACGGCCGCGGACCTCGCCGCCTATCGGCCCTATCTCGAGCGCGAGGCCACCCTCCTCTCCGTGCCCCTCGACTTCCGCTCGGGGAAGCCCCTGGCCGCCTATCCCGGCGGACGCCTCTTCGCCGCCCTTGGCGAGGCGGCGAGGAGCGGCTTCGCCTTCGACGCGGTGCGCGACCTCATCCTTTCGCCCGCCTGGCCCTGGAAGGACGAAGGCCTCAACCGCGCCCTGGTCCGGGCCGGAGCGACGCGTTGCGCGCTCGCGCCTTGGCCCGCCGCGCCCGGCGGCGCCCTCGTCGACGCCTGGGAGGCGAGCCTCTCGGGGCCCGAAGGCAGTCCCGTCCTCCTCGAGCGCTACCGCGAGA
Source organism: Spirochaetaceae bacterium (assembly GCA_016794765.1). Lineage (GTDB taxonomy): Bacteria > Spirochaetota > Spirochaetia > Treponematales > Rectinemataceae > JAEUJG01. Next base: position 15,108 of record JAEUJG010000529.1, read on the forward strand.
TCAAGCGGCGCGTCGCCGCGGTCGCGGGCGCGAAAAGCTTCGCCGAGCTCAAGTCCGCCTATTTCGCGTTCCGCGGCCGCCTCCTGGCCGACGGGGGCTGGGATCCCCTCGCTTCCCTGAGCCTGGCCCGCGCCGTCGAGGAGCTCGGCGGCCTCGTCCTGGCCGAGGCGGAAGCTGGGATCGAGGTGGGGGCTCCCTTCGGCATCTTCCTCCGCCACCTCGAAAGCGTTTCCTACGTGCCCGCCGGCTCGGCCTCCGGAGGCGGGGTCAGGGTCTACGACTGGCGCGTCGGCGCCGGGCTTTCGCCGCGGCTCCACCTGGTCCTCGGCGCCTCGCAGGAGGCGCTCGCCGTCTCCTACCGCCGCTTCGACTTCCTCCGCGAGGACGAACGCATTGGTCTCGGCGGCGAGGAGGAGGACGCGACGCCCGACTTCGTCGCGGCCTACGCCGCCTCGGGCGACGAGGTCTTCTTCTCCTGCCCGCGGGAGGGACTCGCGGGCGAACGGCCCCCGCACGGGGTCCTCCTTTCCCGCGCCGAGGCGGCCGCGCTTCCGTCTCCGCCGCGGGACGGCTACGAGGAGGAGCGCGCCTGGCTCGGCGGCGAGGGCCCCGCGCCGGCGCGGCTCCACGCGGTACAGGCCAAGGGTCTCGCGGCGGCGAAATCAGCGCCCCGGCGCCGGCGGGAAGGCGCCGAGCTTTCGCGCGGCACCGCGAGCGCGGCCCTCGGCCGGATCCTCCGCGAGGAGGACGGCGGCATCCTCATGAGCGCGAGCGCGATCGACGCCTACCGCCGCTGCCCCTACGCCTATCTCTACGAAAAGATCCTCCGCGCGGAGCCGGAGGCGGCCGGCCTCGAGTTCGCGGACGCCCGCTTCCTCGGCGAGGTCTACCACGCCGCCCTGTCGCGCCTCTTCGCGAGGATCCGCGAAGAGGACGGGCGCTTCCGGGCCGAGCGCCGCGCGGACTACTCGGCCTGGCTGCCCGCGGCCCTCGACGGGGCCTTCGCGCTCTTCTCCCGCGAGACGGGTCCCTTCGCCGGCGTCGTGCTCGAGGCCTACCGCGGCCGGATGCTCCGCTACCTCGGCGCCCTCGTCGAGGCCGAAGCCGCGAATTTCCCCGGCCTCGAGGTCGGGCCCATCGAGGAGGATTTCGAGCGCGGCTATCCGGGCGGGCTCGAGGGCGGTCCGGCGCGGGCCGTCGTCCTCCGCGGCCGCGTGGATCGGCTGTCCCTCCGCGAAGGGGCGGCCGTCATCGTCGACTACAAGAAGGGGAAGCTTCCAGAACGCGGGGAGGTCGCGCCCGGCGAGGACGGCGCCATCGCGAAGGCGCAGATTCCGGCCTATGTCCGCCTCGTCGGCGCCCCGGAAGGCGCGGCCGTCGAGTCGGCCTGGTACCTCAGCGTCGAGGGCGCGGGCGAAAAGCTCGCCCCCGGCGCCGCCGTCTGCGCCTACGGCCCGGCCGCGGCCAAGCCCTTCGTGGCGAGCGAGTCGGGAGAGGATTACCTCGCCGCCTTCGACGCGGCCCTGCTCGGCGCCGCGCGCGGCGTGGAGGGGGGAGCCTATCCCTTCGCTCCCAAGGCGGCGCAGGAGCGGTCCTGCGCCGAGTGCGGCTATCGCGGACTGTGCCGCGAGCGCTACGCCGCGCGGTTCGAGTGAGGATGGAAACGATGGGCGAAACGCCAAGCCGGAGATACAAGCGCGTCGAGGACCTAGAGGGCGACCAGCGGGCCGCCGCCCTGGCCGGGGCCAACGCCGTCGTCGCCGCGGGCGCCGGCTCCGGCAAGACCACCGTGCTGGCGGCCCGCTACGTGCGCCTCCTCGAGGAAGGCCGCCTCCGCGACGGTTCGAGGGCGAGGCCGCGCAACCTTCTCGTGCTCACCTTCACGCGCAAGGCCGCGGCCGAGATGTACTCGAGGATCTACGGAGCCCTGGCCGAGGCGGCCGCCCTCGCCGCCGGGCGGGCGGCGGCCGGCGAAGCCGACGCGGCGGCCCTGGCCGAGCACCTCGCCGGCTGCGTCACGTCCTTCTCCGAGGCGCGGATCTCCACCTTCGACTCCTTCGCGGGGACGGTGGCCCGCTCGGGCTGCGCGAGGTTCGGCCTGGCGCCCGACTTCGCGGTGGACGACGGGCGGGCGGGTGAGCTCGCCCGCCGCCTGGCCCTCGGGTTCCTCCTCGAAAAGCGCGGGGACGAGGCGATGCGCGAACTCGTCGCGGCGGACGGCTTCATCGAGGTCCGCGACCTCCTGGCCGAGGTGGCCGTCGAGCGGATGCCGCTGTCCTCCCCTCCCGACTTCGGCGCGATGCACGCCGCCCAGGAGGGAATCCTCCGCGGCGAACTCGGGCGGCTCCGCGCGGCCCTCCTCGACGAGCGCGCCGCGGCCCTCGACTACGCGGGCGGCAAGGTGTCCGCCGGCGTCCAGGCCTGGCTCGACGCCTTCGCCGCGGACCCCGACGCTCCTCCGGCGCCGGGCCCCGGCGCCGCGGCGGGGGCCCCGGACGGCGCGTCGGAAGGCGCCCCGGGGGGCGATCGCCTCCTCGCCGGGCTTGCCGGCTTCAGGAACCTGCGGACACCCGCCGCGAGG
>JAEUJG010000579.1 GCA_016794765.1 Spirochaetaceae bacterium
CTGGCAGGGACCGGCCGCCTCGAAGAGGGCGTCCCGGATGTCGTATAGCTCGTCCTCGGACGCGATGCCCGGCTTCAGCCTGAGGTGGACCTCCCGCCAGGACTTGTCCTTGAGGGAGGCGGGATCGACGAAGTCCTCGACCTTGAAGCTCGGCGCCGAGCGCGTGAGGTCGATCTTGCCCTTGAGGCAGAGGACCTTGTCCACGACGAAGCGCTCGCGGAAGCGCTCGAGCTGGTCGGAGAAGACGACGATCTCGATGGAACCGGCGTAGTCCTCCACGGAGCCGAAGGCCATCTTCTTGCCGTTCTTGGTGAGGATCTCGCGGAATTCCTTGAGCATCGCGATGAGGGTGTAGAGCTTCTCCGCGCCCGCGCGCTCGGGATGCGCGAGGTCGGCGTCGGAGCAGCGCTCCCACTGCTTGCGGAACTCGTCCATCGGATGGCCGGAGAAGTAGAAGCCGAGGAGCTCCTTCTCGAGCCGGAGGAGCTCGGCGCGCGGATATTCCTCGCAGGGCTCGAAGGCGAAGGGCGGGAACTCCTCCTCCCCGCAGGTCTCGAAGAGGCTCACCTGGCCGTACTTGCCCGCCTCCTCCTTCCGCGAGGCGTAGTCCACCGCGCGCTCCACGTTGAGCACGAGCTCCTGCCGCGGCCGGCCGAAGGCCTCGAAGCAGCCCGCGAGCGCGAGGCACTCCAGGGTCTTCTTGTTCATGGACCCCGTGCCGAGGCGCTCCACGAAGTCCATGAAGTCCGCGAAGGGGCCGTTGGCCTCGCGCTCCGCGACGATGGCCTTCGCGAGGCCGTCGCCGACGCCCTTGATGCCGAGGAGCCCGTAGACGATCTTGCCCTCGGAGACCGTGAAATAGGCCTCGGAGCGGTTGACGTCCGGCGGGAGGAGGGCGATGCCCATGGAGCGGGCCTCGCCGATGTACTCGGTGAGCTTGTCGGTGTTGGTGATCTCGTTCGTGAGGTTGGCGGCCATGAACTCCGCCGGGAAATTCGCCTTGAGGTACGCGGTGCGATAGGCGACGACGGAGTAGGCGGCGGCGTGCGACTTGTTGAAGCCGTAGCCGGCGAAGGGGATGAGTATCTCGAAGATGCGGTCGGCGTCTTCGGCCTTGAAGCCGTTGGCCGCCGCGCTCTTGACGAACTTCTCCTTCTCCTTCTGCATGACCTCGAGCTTCTTCTTGCCCATCGCGCGGCGGAGGAGGTCGGCCTGTCCCAGGCTGTAGCCGCCGATGCGCTGGGCGACCTGCATGACCTGCTCCTGGTAGACGATGACGCCGTAGGTCTCCTTGAGGATGGGCTCCAGGCAGGGATCGGGATAGGTGATGGGCTGGCGGCCCCACTTAGAGTCGATGAACTGCGGGATGTAGGCCATGGGGCCGGGGCGGTAGAGCGCGTTGAGCGCTATCAGGTCCTCGATGCAGGAGGGCTTGGCCTGCTTGAGGATGCCCTGCATGCCGGAGGACTCGAACTGGAAGACGCTCGTGCTCTTGCCCTCGCCGAGGAGGGCGAAGGTCTTCTCGTCGTCGTCGGGGATCTTGTCCTCGTCGATCTCGATGCCGCGCTTCCGCACGAGGCCGATCGCGTTCTTGATGAGCGTGAGCGTCTTGAGGCCGAGGAAGTCCATCTTGACGAGGCCGCACTTCTCGAGGAAGTCCATCGTGAACTGCGTGGCCACGATGCCCGACTTCGGGTCCTTGAAGAGGGGCACGAAGTCGGTGAGGCCCGTCTTGCCGATGACGATGCCCGCGGCGTGGAAGCTCGTGTGGCGGTTCTTGTTTTCGAGCTTCGTCGCGACGGCGAACAGGCTCTGGTAGCGCGGCTCGGCGGCCAGGGCCGCGAGCTTGGGCTCGAGCTCCAGGGCCTTCTTGAGCGTCATCTTCGGGTCCTCGGGCACGAGCTTCGCGATGTTGTTGGAGTCCTCGAAGCTGATGTCCAGCGCGCGCGCCACGTCCTTGATGACGGCCTTGGCCTTCAGCGTCCCGAAGGTGACGATCTGGCCGACGCGGTCCGCGCCGTACTTGCGCGTGACGTAGTCGATGACCTCGCCGCGGCGCTCGAAGCAGAAGTCCACGTCGAAGTCCGGCATGGAGATGCGCTCGGGGTTGAGGAAGCGCTCGAAGAGGAGCTGGTAGCGCAGGGGATCGATGTCCGTGATGCCGAGCGCGTAGGCGACGATGGAGCCGGCGCCCGAGCCGCGGCCGGGGCCGACGGGGATGCCGTGCCGCTTGGCCCAGTCGATGAAGTCCCAGACGATCAGGAAGTAGCCCGTGAACATCATCTTGATGATGACGCCGAGCTCGTATTCGGCGCGTTGCCTGATCTCGTCGTCGATCCGCGGGTAGCGCCGCCCCAGGCCCTCGTAGGTCAGGTGGCGGAGGTAGTCCTCCGGCCCCGCGAAGGGCTTCGGGATCTCGTAGTCGGGCAGGAGCGGTCCCGGGTAGACGAGGTCCAGCCTGGCCATCTCGTTCACCTTGAGCGTGTTGGAGAGGGCCTCCGGCACCTCGGAGAAGAGGGCGGCCATCTCCTCCGCCGACTTCATGTAGAACTCCGGGCCCTGGAAGCGCATGCGCCCCGGCTCCGCGAGCTTGCGGTTCGTGCCGATGCAGAGGAGCACGTCGTGGGCCTCCGCGTCGGCGCGGTCCAGGTAGTGCATGTCGTTCGTCGCCAGGAGGGGCAGGCCGGTCCGCCTGGCCATCGCGACGAGGGCCCGGTTCACCGTCTTCTGCTCGGGGATGCCGTGGTCCTGGAGCTCGAGGTAGAAGCGGTCCTTGCCGAAGAGCTCGGCGTAGCGCAGGGCCTTGCGCTCGGCCTCGGCCTCCTTGCCCATCATGACGAGCGAGGGGATCTCGCCTCCCAGGCAGGCCGAGCCCGCGATGAGGCCCTTCGAGTGCGCGGCCAGGAGCTCGTCGTCGATGCGCGGCTTGTAGTAGAAGCCCTCGGTGTAGGAGGCGGAGGAGAGCTTGAGGAGGTTGGCGTAGCCCTCGGCGTTCTCCGCGAGGAGCACCAGGTGCCAGTACTTGTTGCCGTTCTCCGTGCCGGCCTTGTCGCGCCGCGATCCGCCCGCCATGTAGAATTCCGACCCGACGATCGGGTTGACGCCGGCTTCCTTGCAGGCGTCGTAGAACTTCACCGCGCCGAACATGTTGCCGTGGTCGGTCAGGGCCAGGCCGGGCATCCCGAGGGCCTTGGCCTTGCCTACCATCGCCTGGACGCTCGCGGCGCCGTCGAGGAGGGAAAAATCGGAGTGGTTGTGGAGGTGGACGAATTCGGCCATGGGCCGGAGTATAGCCTCCGCGGCCCCGGCGGAGGAAGAGGCGAAGCCCCCCTCTTTATGGATATTTTATTATCGTAATCATGAAATTCGCCGCCGGCCCTTCGATCCAGTATACTGATCATAGACCGCAGCATCGGAGAGTTTGAGGAGCCGCCATGACCTACACGAAGGCTTCGCACTTAGAGCGCGTCACCGTGCATCCCGGCGAGCGCTACGCGACCAACAAGCCCTACCTCATAGCCACCCTCCTCGGCTCCTGCGTCGCCGCCTGCCTCTACGACCTCGATGCCGGCGTCGGCGGCCTCAACCACTTCCTCCTGGCCGCCCCCCGCTATTCCAAGGACATGCCGATAACCCACACCGACGCCGGCCGCTACGGGATCAACGCGATGGAGCTCCTCATCAACGACATGGTGCACCTCGGCGCCGACCGCCGCCGCCTCAAAGCCAAGGTCTTCGGCGGCGCCTCCGTGATCTCCGGCCCCCGCGACAACTTCCTCTGCATCCACGAGGTCAACCAGCGCTTCATCCGGGAGTACCTGGCCACGGAGAAGATCCCCCTCGTCTCCGAGGACCTCGGCGGGGAACGCGGCCGCCTCGTCTACTTCCATACCGATACCTTCCAGGTCTTCCGGCGCTACATGCAGAAAAACCAGCTCGGCAGCGTGGAGGCGAACGAGCACGACCTCTGGAAGGCCCGGATCGAAAAGCCGGAGCGCGAGGAAGGCGAGATCCTCCTCTTCTAGCCGGGGCGGGGCGCCTGACGGCGCCGCCCGCCCGACCGCCGGCGCCACCCGCCCGGCACGCCGGCGCCACCCGCCCGGCACGCCGGCGCCGCCCGACCGCCGGCGCCACCCGCAGCGGCCGCCCCCCCAACCCGCCGGCGCCTCCCGCGCCCGCGGCGGCCGCCATGCCTCAGGATTGTTGCGGGATCCCGTTTCGGTGTAGTATCCCGCTCCGTATGCGCTGCGACCTCCCCACCCCGCCGGACATCGCCACAAGCCCCGCCGACGCGATACCCGTCCGGGAAACGGCGAACCTCCTCCGCGAAGCCGAGGCCCTCCTGCGAAAGGATCCCGCGCAGGCCCTGGAACTCGCCACGACGGCCGCCTTCGCGGCCCAGCTCGAAGGGGACCCGGAAGGCGCCGCCTACGGCTTCTGCCTCTCCGGCTACGCCTCGCTCTACCTCGGCGACGTCGGTTGCGGCCTGGAGGCCCTCCGCCAGGCGAGACGCCTGGGCCGGGAACTTCTCCGCGACGCCGGCCTCAAGATCCGCATCACCAACGGCCTCGGCATCGCGCTGCACCAGCTCGGGCGCTACGCGGAGGCCGACCGCGCCTTCGACCGCGCCCTCGCCGCCGCCCGCCGGCGCGGCCACCGCGTCGAGCTCGTGCGCTGCCTCACAAACGTCGGCACCGCCAAGTCCGAGGCCGGCCGCCACGAGGAGTCCCTGGCCTGCTTCACGGAGGCCCTGGAGGTCTCGCTGGCGGAGGCCGGAGGCCTGGCGGAAAAGGCGGCCTACCTGCCGGTTCTCCTCTGCAACCTCGGCACCGCCAACCAATGCCTCGGCCGCCACGCCGAGGCCCTCGCCCTGTTCGACCGCTCCGCCGCCGCCGCGCGGGACCGCGAGGATTACCTCTGCCTCGCCAAGGCCCACGGCGGCAGGGGAGAGACCCTCCTCCTCCTCGACCGCGGCGAGGAGGCGGAAGACGCCCTCGCGGAGGCCCTGTCGATCTGCCTCCGCCTCGGCGCCAACCTGGCGGGCATCCACGTGGCCCTCATCCTGGCCCGCCGCGCCCTCGACTCCGGCGAGCTCGACGAGGCCGAGGCCGTCATCGAGGAGTGGCTGCCCCGCTCCGCGGCTGGCGACTCGATCCGCCACGCCGAGATGGCCCGCCTCCAGGGCCGCCTCCTCGCCCTGCGCGGCCGCTGGCGGGAAGCCTACGAGGCCGGCGAACGGGCCGGGGAGTTCGAGCGCAAGGCCGGATCCGGCTCCGCGACCAACGCCTCGCTCGACGTGGAGCGCGGCCGCTACGCGCGCCGCACCCGGCGCCTCGCCGGCCGCGTCGCCGACTGGAACGAGGCCGTCATGATGACCCTCGCCGCCCTCATCGAGGCCAAGGACGCGCCCACGGGCCGCCACGTGGACCGCGCCGCCGAGATCGTCCGCCGCCTCGGCGAGCGCGTCATCGCGGACGGGACCATCCCCTGCCTCGACGGACAACTCCTCGCGGCCATCGTCCGCTCGACCCCCCTCCACGACATCGGCAAGATCGCCGTCCCCGACTCCATCCTCGGCAAGCCGGGCCCCCTCGACCCGGAGGAGCGCGCCGCGATGCAGCGCCACGTCGCCGTCGGCGAGCAGATCCTCCTCGACGCGGCGCGGCGCGTGCGCTTCGAGCCGCGGGTCAAGGTCGCCGCGGAGATCGCCGGCTGCCACCACGAGCGCTGGGACGGCCGCGGCTACCCCGCCGGACTCCAGGGCAAGGAGATCCCCCTGGCGGCGCGCATCGTCGCCGTCGCCGACGTCTACGACGCGATCCGCTCCGAGCGGCCCTACAAGCCCGCCTTTTCGCGGGAGATCGCCTTCGCCTACATCGCCGACAACGCCGGCCTCCACTTCGACCCCCGCATCGTCGCCGCCTTCATCGCCTGCGAGGGGGAAATCGCCTCGCTCTACGCCTCCTAAACCGCGCCGCGCCGCCGCCCCGCGCCGCCCGCGCCCCTCCGCCGTTCCGCCCGCCGAAACAGGCGACGCCGCTCGCTTGCCGATCCGATACTTCGGGTGTAGAATCGGCCTGCCCCCGAGGCACCATGAAGGAGATCCCATGCCCCTAACCCTCGCCGACCTCGGCAAGTCGGTCATCGAGACGGAGTACGCCGTCCGAGGACCCATCGTGGCCCGCGCCCAGGAACTCGAGCGCGCCGGCAAGCAGATCATCTACTGCAACATCGGCAACCCCCAGGCCCTCGAGCAGAAGCCCCTCACCTTCCTCCGCCAGGTCCTGGCCCTCGCGGCCTGCCCCGAACTCATGACGACGGCCCACGACGCCTTCCCCGAGGACGCGATCGACACCGCGCGCAAGTTCATCGCCGGCTCCAAATTCGGCCTCGGCGCCTACTCCGAGTCCAAGGGCGTCAAGTTCGTCCGCGACGCGGTGGCCGACTTCATCCGCGCGCGCGACGGGATCGCGGCCGACCCCGACGCGATCTACCTCACGGACGGCGCCTCCAAGGGCGTGCAGACCGCCCTCCGCCTCCTCATCTCCGGCCCAAGGGACGGGATCATGATCCCGATCCCGCAGTACCCCCTCTACTCCGCGACCATCACCCTCTACGAGGGCCGCCAGGTCCACTACTACCTCGACGAGGGCAACGACTGGAAACTCTCCCGCAAGATGCTCGAGGACTCCTACGACGGCGCGCTCAACGCGGGCACCCGCGTCAAGGCGATCTGCGTCATCAACCCGGGCAACCCGACCGGCGCCGTCCTCGACCGCGCCAACGTCGCGATGATCCTCGACTTCGCGCGCGAGAAGGGCCTCGCCGTCATCGCCGACGAGGTCTACCAGGAGAACGTCTACCGCGCCAACGACCGCTTCGTGTCCTTCGCCAAGGTGCTCGAGGAGCAGTCGAACCGCGACGTGTCCCTCTTCAGCTTCCACTCCTGCTCCAAGGGCTTCCTCGGCGAGTGCGGCCTCCGCGGCGGCTACTTCGAGATCCGCAACGTCC
>JAEUJG010000591.1 GCA_016794765.1 Spirochaetaceae bacterium
CTTTTCTTCGAGGTAGGCGACGAAGTAACGCGCGTCGAGCTTCTCCCCGGTCACGCGCTCCACGAGCTCGCCGGGCAGCCAGGCCGCGCCGGGCCGGTGGATGTTCTCGCGCAGCCAAGCGAGCACGCCGGAGACGTCGCCGCCCTCGACGCTCGCCTCCACGCCGGGCAGGTCCTTCTTGAGCTTCGCCCAGAACTGCGCCGCGTAGAGGTTGCCGAGGGCGTAGCTCGGGAAGTAGCCGATGGCGCCGATCGACCAGTGGATGTCCTGCAGGCAGCCGCGTGCGTCGTCCGGCGGGACGAGACCGAGGAGCTCCTTGGCCTTGGCGTTCCAGGCGGCGGGCAGGTCCTTCACCGCGAGGCGGCCGGCGACGAGCTCCGCCTCGAGCTCGAAGCGGAGGATGACGTGGAGCCCGTAGGTGACCTCGTCCGCCTCGGTGCGGATGAGGGAAGGCTCGACCTTGTTGACGGAGCGGCAGAAGGCCTCGAGGGGCACGCCGGCGAGGGCCGGCCCCGCGAGCTCCTGCAGTTTCGCGTAATTCTTCTTCCAGAAGCCGAGGGAGCGGCCGATCGTGTTCTCCCAGAGGCGGGACTGCGACTCGTGCACCGCCATGGAGCAGGCTTCGGAAAGGCGCGTGCGGCGGAAGGCCGGGGAAGGCGCGACGCCGAGCTCGTAGAGGGCGTGGCCCGCCTCGTGGATGGTGGAGAAGACGCTCGAGGGGAAATAGTCCTCGACGTAGCGCGTCGTGATGCGCACGTCGTCGGAGCCGAGGGTCGTCGTGAAGGGATGGGCGGTGGTGTCGAGGCGGCCGCGCCCGCGGTCGTAGGCGAGGAGATCCATGAGCCATTCGCTCATCGCGGCCTGGCGCGGGGCCTCCACCTTCCGCGACAGGAAGGAGTCGTCCACCTGGGGCCGGGAGGAGATCTTGCCGAGGAGGGCCACGAGGTCCTTCCGGAGCGCGCCGAAGACCGCGGCGATCGACTCCTCGGTGCTGCCGGGCTCGTAGAGGTCGAGGAGGACGTCGTAGGGTTTCTTGCCGGGACCGAGGCAGGCGGCCTTGCGCTTGTTGAGCTCGAGGACCTTCTCGAGATGGGGCGCGAAGGCGGCGAAGTCGTTCCTCGCTCGCGCGTCGGCCCAGGCCGACTGGGCCAGGCTCACCGAGCGCGCGAGCTCGGTGACGAGGTCGGCGGGAAGCTTCGTGGCCTGGTCATAGGCGCGGCGCATGGCCCGGAGGTAGGCCCGCTCCTCCGCGGCCAGGCTTTCGTCGCCGAGGGGCCGCTCCGGCGTCGAGCCGAGCGCCTCGAGCAGGCGGCCGATCGCGGGATCCGCGAGCTTTTCGTGGGCGAGGCCCTCGAGGAGGGCGAGCTGTTCGGCCCGCTCCTCGATGGCCTTGGGGGGCATATAGGTTTCCTGGTCCCAGCCGAGCACGGAGCCGATATGGGCGACGAGGGTGTACTCGCGGTCGAGCTCGACGAGGCGCTCCAATTCCTTGCGCATGAGTTCTCCTTTCCTGGGCCGGCCGACATCCGAAGGACCGGCGTCCATGGGACCTGAGCCCGAACGCCGGGCGCGG
>JAEUJG010000611.1 GCA_016794765.1 Spirochaetaceae bacterium
CAAGCTTGCCAAGACGGCCGACGCCATCTACCTGGCGACGGACTTGGACCGCGAGGGAGAGGCCATCGCCTGGCACCTCGCGGAGGTCATCGGGGGCGACGCCTCCAAATTCAAGCGCGTCGTCTTCAACGAGATCACGCAGAAGGCCATCAAGGCCGCCTTCGCCGATCCGGGCGCCATCGACCTGGACCGAGTCATGGCCCAGCAGGCGCGGCGCTTCCTGGACCGCGTCGTCGGCTTCATGATCTCGCCCCTCCTCTGGAAGAAGGTCGCGCGCGGCCTCTCCGCGGGCCGCGTCCAGTCGGTCGCCGTCCGCCTCGTCGTCGAGCGCGAGCGCGAGATCCACGCCTTCGTCCCCGACGAGTATTGGGAGCTCCACGCCGACACCGAAACGCCCCGCGGGCGGGCCCTCGTCCTCGAGGCCAAGAAGCGCGGCGAGGAGGCCTTCAGGCCCACGAGCGAGGCCGAGGCGGCCGCCGCCGTCGCGGCCCTCAACAAGGCGGAGTTCCGCGTAGCCCAGCGGGAGGACCGCCCGACGAAGTCGAGCCCCGCGGCGCCCTTCATCACCTCGACCCTCCAGCAGGCGGCGAGCTCGCGCCTCGGCTTCAGCGTCAAGAAAACCATGGCCCTGGCCCAGCGGCTCTACGAGGCCGGCTACATCACCTACATGCGAACGGACTCCACGCACATCGCCGACGACGCGATCGCCTCCGTCCGCTCCTTCATCGAATCGAACTACGGCCCCGAATACCTCCCCGAGTCGCCCAACGTCTACGCGAGCAAGGAAGGCGCCCAGGAGGCCCACGAGGCCGTCCGCCCCACCGACGTCGCCGTCGCGGCGGAGTCCCTCCAGGGCATGGAGCGCGACGCCGAGCGGCTCTACCAGCTCGTCTGGCAGCAGTTCGTCGCCTGCCAGATGGAGGCGGCGCGCTACACCAGCACCCGCGTCGAGGTCCGGGCCGGCGACTACACCTTCCGCGCCCGCGGCCGCGTCCTCCTCTTCGACGGCTTCACGCGCGTCCTTCCCCCGCAGTCGGGCGGCAAGGACGACGAGGACGACGGCATCCTTCCCGAGGTCAAGGTCGGCGACCTCCTCTCCCTGAAGGCGCTCAGGCCCAGCCAGCACTTCACGAGCCCGCCCTCCCGCTACAGCGAGGCGAGCCTCGTGCGGGAGATGGAAAAGCGCGGCATCGGCCGGCCTTCCACCTACGCCTCGATCATCTCGACGATCCAGGAGCGGGGCTACGTGCGCCTCGACAAGCGCCGCCTCTTCGCGGAGAAGATGGGCGGCATCGTCACCGACCGCCTCCTCGAGAATTTCGACGACCTCATGGACTACGGCTTCACCGCGGCGATGGAGGAATCCCTCGACGAGGTGGCCGAGGCCAAGAAGCGCTGGACCGACGTCCTCGACGAGTTCTACGCGGACTTCCGCGCGCGCCTCGCCCGGGCCGAAGGGGACAAGGGCGGCATGCGCCCGAACGAGCCGGTGGAGATCGCCCTACCCTGCCCCACCTGCTCGCGCCCCTTGCAGATCCGCACGGCCTCCACCGGCGTCTTCCTCGGCTGCTCGGGCTACGCCCTGCCGCCCAAGGAGCGCTGCACCAAGACCCTGAACCTCGTCTCGAGCGACGAGATCGCGGAGGACGACGACGAGGCGGAGGCCCGCCTCCTCCGCGCGCGCCGCCGCTGCCCGATCTGCGGCACCGCGATGGACTCCTACCTCATCGACGCCAAGCACAAGCTCCACGTCTGCGGCCAGAACCCCGACTGCCCGGGTTACGAGCTCGAGGAGGGCGAGTTCCGCCTCAAGGGCTACGAGGGCCCGACCCTGGAGTGCGACAAGTGCGGCAGCGCGATGCAGCTCAAGTCCGGCCGCTTCGGCAAGTACTTCGGCTGCACCAACACCGAGTGCGGCAACACCCGCAAGCTCCTCAGGAACGGCCAACCGGCGCCGCCCAAGAGCGAGCCCGTGCCCCTGCCGGAGCTCCGCTGCGACAAGGTGGACGACTTCTTCCTCCTCCGCGACGGCGCCGCCGGCCTCTTCCTGGCCGCGAGCAAGTTCCCCAAGCACCGGGAAACCCGGGCCCCCCTCGTCGTGGAGCTCATCCCCCACCGCGCCGAGATCGCGGAGAAATACCGCTTCCTCCTCGACGCGCCGGAGCGCGATCCCGCGGGCCGCCCCGCCGTGATCCGCTACAGCCGCAAGACCGCCGAGCACTAGGTCCAGACCGAAATCGAAGGCAAGCCTTCCGGTTGGAAGGCAAGCTTCGTCGACGGCGCCTGGAAGGTCGAAGACTACAGCGCCGCCGCGAAGCCGGCGGGCGCGTCGGCCAAGGCCGCCGCCTCGAAGGCTTCCGCCACGACCAAGGCGGCGCCGAAGAGCGCGGCGAAGAGCGCGGCGACGAAGCTTCCCGCCAAGCCGTCCGCGACCGCAAAGGCCCCGGCGAAACAGCCGCCGACCAAGAAGGCGAGCGACAAACCCGCGATCGAAGTCCCCGCCCCAAAAAAGGCGCCGGCCAAGACCACCGCGGCCAAAAAGCCCGCGGCGGCCAAGAAGCCGGCTGAAAAAAAAGCGGCCGCCAAGAAGCCGACCGCCAAGAAAGCCAAGTAACGGAGCGCGGGCGATTCGTCGCCCGCGCTTCGTTTTCCCACCAAGCCCTAGTCCGACAGCACCGCCTCCAGCCTCCACAGCGCCGCCCGATACTCGGCGAGGCGCGACCAGCCGTCCGCCGTCGTCTCGAGCGCGTCGAGCAGGGCGCGGAGCCAGGCGGCCTCCATGCCGGCGCCGGCGTCGCGCTCCGCCCGGAGACGCGTTATCTGCTCCCGATGTCCCTCAAGCTTGAGGAGGTCGTACTCGAGGCGGACCCGCGCCAGGTCAAGGTCCAGAAGGGCGCCGCGGACGTGGGCGTCCACGGCGGCCCGGGCGGTTTCGGCCTGGGCGCGGGCCTCGCCGAGCTGGGCCTCGGCCTTGGCGAGCCCCGCGCGGCCCGAGCCGCCGTCGAAAAGCGAAACCTTTCCGGCCAGGGTCAGGTTGAGGGTCCAGTCGTCCTTGTCCTCCCAGCCGTCCTGGACGAAGGGCAGGCGCGAGCCTGCGTAGGACAGGTCCAGCTGGAGGGCCAGGTCGGGCAGGAAGTTGCGCGAACCCGCCGCGAGCCGCCGGCCCGCCTCGCGCGCGGCTTCCAGGCTCCCGACGAGGGCCAGGTCGAGGGAGCCGCGCCGCGCCGCCTCCGCGAGCCCGGCGGCGTCCAGCCGCGGCTTTCCGGCTGCCGGGGCCTCGAGGCCTAGGTCGCCGAAGGAGAGCTCCGGCCGCCCGGTGAGGCCGCGGAGTTCCTGGAGGAGGAGCTCCCTCCGCTGGTTTATGGAGGCGCGGGCCAGGTCCACCTCCTTCACGTCTATGCGCGCCTGGATGAGCTCCGCCTGGGTGATGAAGCCCGCCTTTCGGCTCTCCTCGGAGATGAAGACGAGCCGGGCGCCGATGTCGGCCTGGAGCCCGAGCGTCTCGTCGACGCGCCCGAGGATGGCGAGGCTTTCCGAGGTCGCGCCGAGCTTGACGAGGAGCTCGCGGCGCGCCTTCTCGTAGGACAGGTTTGAGGCTTCCTTGCCGGCCCTGGCCATGTCGACGCCGGCCTTCGTCTTGCCCCAGGTAAACAGAGGCTGGGTCAGGACCAGCCCCGCCTTGCCGTAATAGGGATCGCCGGCGGGCATGAAGGTAACATCCTTGTCGGGGATGGCCACGTCCGGCACCATCGGGTTCAAGAGATGCATGGGTATGGTGCCAAGTTCGCCGGCTTTGAAGGTGATCGCGTCCATCGGATTGGCGATACCCGTGAGCGAGAGGGTCGCGTCGACCTTCGGCAGGCGTCGGGCGCGGGCCATGGACAGGTCGGCCTCCGAACCGGCCAGGGCGGCGCGGGCCGCGACCAGGCCGGGGTTGCGTTCTTCCGCGAGGGCGGCCAGGGCGGCGGGCCCCAGGCGGCCTGAGCCCGAAAGATCGGGGGCGCCGGGCTTCGCCGGGGCGGCGCCCGCGAAGGGTGTGCTGAAATCGGCCAACGCGCCGAGTCCCGCGGCGAGGTCGAAGGCCGCGCGCTCCAGGCCGTCGGGATTGCCGGCGGGCGCGGCAAAGGCCGCGGCGCCGGCCGCCGCGAGAAAGGCGGCGGCCGAGAGGCGGGCGGCGAAGGCCAACGGCGCCGACCGCCGGCCGGCGCGGCCGGCCTGGCCGGCGCGTCCAGTGCGGCCGTGAGCGCCGTCTTCGACGTGTTCCATGATCGTCTTCATTCCTGCACCTCGTCTCCGGCGGGAGCGATGACCGCGCCCTTCCGCGCCTTCATGCGGTGGACGCGCCGCTCCACGGCCTCGTAGAGGGCGGGCACGACGAAGAGGGTGATGAGGGTGCTCGTCGTGAGACCGCCGAGGATGGCCTGCCCCAAGGGTGCGTAGACCTCGGAACCGTCGCCCTTCGCGAGGGCCATCGGGATGACGCCGACCACCGTCGTGAGCGTCGTCATCAGGATCGGCTTGAGCCGGCTGGCGGCGGCCGCCACGGTCGCCTCGCGGAGCTCCATCAGGTCGCGGCGGCGGAGGAGGTTCGTGAAGTCGACCATGACGATCGCGTTGTTGACGACCGTGCCGCCGAGCGTGATCAGGGCCAACATGGCGATGATGGAGAGGGCTGAGCCGAAGGCCAGGAGGCCCACGGTGACGCCGATGAGGCAGAAGGGAACGGAGGCCATGATGACGAGGGGCTGGGCGTAGCGCTCGAATTGGATGACCATCACCGCGTAGACGAGGAAGATGGAGATGCCGAGAACGAGGAGGAGGCTCCGCATGGAGTCGCCGATCAGCTCGCTCGTGCCGGTGGGCTCCCAGCCCACGCCGGGCGGCAGGGCCAGGGCGCCGAGGGCCTTGGTCATGCGGCGCGAGACGCCGCCTTGGTCCTCGCCCTTCAAGTAGCCGACGAGCTCCACCGTGTAGGCGCGGTTCTTCTTCGTGATGGTGGAGATGCCGGTCTCGGTCCGCAGCTCCGAGAAGGCCGCGAAGCGCACGCTGCGGCCGTCGCTCGTGACAAGGCTGATGCGGTCCAGGACGTCCCGCTCGATCGGGCGGTCGGCCAAGGCCGTAGTGACGACGATGGGAAGGTCGCCCTCGGGCCCCGCGAATTGCCCGGCCTCGAGGCCGGTGAAGACGAGGCGCGCGGCCGTGCCGGCTTCGTAGGGCGTGACGCCCAAGGTGGCCATCGAACGCTGGGAGAGGTCGGCGTAGAGCTGGGGCCTCGAGACGTCGACGCCGAGCTCGGCGGAAACGACGTCGGGATCCTGCTCGAGGAGGCCCTTCGCCGTGCGGGCCGCGGCCGCCACCAGGTCGACGTCGGTGCCGTAGAAGGACAGGCGGTAGCCCTGGCCTCCCGTGGCGAGGGCAAGGAGGGCGTCGAAGCCGCCGTTCACGACCGCCACTTCCACGTCGGGCACCTCGCGCGCGACGGCCTCGCGGACGAGGGGGATGAGTTCGTGGACGCTCCGCTCCCGTTCCGCGGCGGGCAGGAGCCGCACGCGGCCGAAGCCCTTGTCCGGCGTGCCGGCTATCGCGAGCGAACTCGAGGCCCCCGCGTAGTACACGGCGGCGTCGGTCTCCGGCACGAGGCGCGACACCAGGGCTTCGATCTCCGCCATCTTCGCCGCGCTCCGCTCCAGGGAATAACCCGAGGGCATCCGGACGTGGATCTCGAACTCGCCCGTGTCGGTGGGCGGGATGAAGGAAACCGGCAGGAGTCCGAGGAGGAGGACCGAGGCGATGAGGACGGCTGCCGCGAGGCCCAGGGTCCAGGCCTTGTCCCCCAGCGCGCGCCGCAGGAGGCGCGCGTAGGCGGCCTCGAGAGCGGCCACTGCGCGGTCGATGCCGCCCTCGATCCGCTCGAAGATCGCCGGCTTCCGCGCGGGCCCGCCCTCGCGGAGGATCTTGGTCGTGAGGAAGGGCACGACGACCAGGGCGTACAGCGCGGAAGCGGCGAGGGCGTAGACGATCGTCAGGGAGAGGTCCTTCATCACGATGC
>JAEUJG010000624.1 GCA_016794765.1 Spirochaetaceae bacterium
CCGCGTCCTGTCCCTCGTCCAGCCGGAGAGCTTCGAGGCGGCGGCCCGCGCCATCCTCGCCGCCCGCTCGGTGGCCGCCTTCGGCGTCGGCGCCTCGGGCCTCGTCGCCTACGACCTCACCCAAAAACTCTTCCGCCTCGGCGTGCCCTGCAGCTTCGCCTTCGATCCCCACCTCCAGGCCACCGCGGCCTGCGGCCTCAGGCCCGACGACGTGGCGATCGCCGTCTCCTATTCCGGCCGGACCGAGTCGGTGGTGCGCGCGGCCGAGGAGGCCCGGCGCTCGGGCGCGAAGGTCCTCGCGGTGACGATCCTCGGCGGCACCCCCCTCGCGAAGCTCGCGGACGTCGTCCTTCCCATTCCCGCGACCGAGGCGGTCTTCCGCCAGGGCGCCTCGATGAGCCGCATAACGCAGCTCGTCGTCGTCGACATTCTCTACGCGACCCTCGTGTCCCGGGACATAGAGCGCGCCATTCCCCTCATCGAGCGGAGCATGCGCGCCACGCACAATTCGGCCGAGAAGGGCCGTTACAACGCATTCTAGCGGCTCCGGCGCCAAGCGGGCGCGGGGTCGGAGCGGGAGACAGTCGGCATGAACCTCGAAAACCTCACGACCGAGAAAGCCAATCCGGCGAGCGCGGACATCGACGCCCGGCCGACGAGGCAGATCCTCGGCATCATCAACGACGAGGACCGCAAGGTCCCCGAAGCCGTGGCCAAGGCCCTGGACGGGATCGCGGCCCTCGTCGACGACGTCGTCGCGGCCTTCGGCAAGGGCGGCAGGCTCTTCTACATCGGCGCCGGCACCTCGGGCCGCCTCGGTGTCCTCGACGCCTCCGAGTGCCCGCCCACCTACGGCACCGATCCCTCCATGGTCCAGGGCATCATCGCCGGCGGCCGCGAGGCCCTCGTGCGCTCCATCGAGTGGGCGGAGGACAAGGCCGGCGAGGGCGTGCGCGACCTCGAGGCCGCGGGCTTCGGGGCGAACGACGTCCTCGTCGGCATCACCGCCTCGGGCCGCGCCCCCTACGTCCTCGGCGCCCTCGAGCGGGCCAAGGCCCTCGGCGCCGTCACCGCCGGCATGGCCTGCAACGCCGGCGCGGAGATCTTCGCCGCCTCGAAGCACCGCATCCTCCTCGAGGTCGGCCCCGAGGTCGTTGCCGGCTCCACGCGGATGAAGGCGGGCACGGCCCAGAAACTCGCGCTCAACATGATCACGACCGCCTCGATGATCCGCCTCGGCAAGGTCTACAAGAACCTCATGGTCGACCTCCGCCCCGTCAACGAGAAGCTCGTCGAACGCTCCAAGAACCTCGTGCAAAAGGCGACCGGCTGCGGCCGCGAAGCCGCCGAGGCGGCCTTCGAGGCCTCGGGACGGAAGCCCAAGATCGCGATCATCATGCTTCTCCTCGGCGTGGACCGGGAGGCGGCGGAGGCCTTGGCCGTCAAGGGCGAGGGCCGGATCTCCGGCGCGATCGAGGCGGCGGGCGGGCGCGGGGCCGGCGCATGACGCGGAGCGGACTCGACCGGCTGGCCGCCGATCCCCGCCTCCTCGCGCGGCGCCTCGGAAGCGCGGAGCCGCGGCTCGGCCTCGTCGCCAACCCGACCTCGGTGACCGCGGACCTCAAGCGCTCCGTCGAGGTGGTCCAGGGCGCCGGCAGGCTCCTGGCCCTCTTCGGTCCCGAGCACGGCTTTTACGGCGAGGCCCAGGCGGGAGAGCCGGTGGCCGACGGCCGCGACGAGGCGACGGGACTGCCCGTCCACAGCCTTTACGGCGCCGCAAAACGGCCGCGCCGCGAACTTCTCCGGGGCCTGGACGCACTCGTCTTCGACATCCAGGACTCGGGGCTCCGCTGGTACACCTATCTTTCCACCCTCGTCGCCGTGATCGAGGAGCTGGACGCGTTGGCCGCCGAGGGCCCGGCGCCGGCCCTCGTGGTCCTGGACCGGCCGAATCCGCTCTCCGGCGCCGTGGTCGAGGGCATGGCCCTGGAGCCGGCCTTCGCCTCCTTCGTCGGGGCCCTCGACCTGCCCGCGCGCCACGGCCTCACCCTCGGCGAGGCCGCGCGCCTCGCCGCGGCGCGCCGGGGCCCGCGGATCCGCCTCGATGTCGTCGAACTCGAAGGCTGGAGCCGCGGCCGGCACTGGCCCGAGACGGGCCTGCCCTGGGTCCCGCCCTCCCCCAACCTGCCGACCTTCGACTCCAACCTCGCCTACGCGGCGACTACCCTCCTCGAGGGCACGAACATCTCCGAAGGGCGCGGCACGACGCGGCCCTTCGAGATCTTCGGCGCCCCCTGGATCGGGCCCGAGGCCCTCGCCCGCGAACTCGAATCGCGGCGGCTCCCGGGCCTGGCCTTCAGGCCCTGCCGCTTCGTTCCGGGCTTTTCCAAGCACTCGGGCGAGCCTTGCGGCGGCGTCCAGCTCCACGTCCGGGACCGCGCCGCGGCCAGGATGGCCGAGGCCGGCTATCA